>DATJWI010000026.1:0-16851 GCA_035501375.1 Solirubrobacteraceae bacterium | reverse complement strand
CCACCTATACGGCCAGTCGCCGCTCTCCGGCGCGCGTGACGGCCTTGATTCTCGGCGCGGTCGTCGTCGGGATCGCCGCGATCGTGCTCGTCGTGAGCCTGCTCGGCTCCGGCTCCTCGGCCAAATCGCCGAGCACCGCCTCCTCTGCCTCCTCGGCGGCCGCCCACACTCACCACGGCTCGCCTGCCAGCCACCACGCGAGCACCCACGCGAGCGAACCTTCCTCACCGGCTGGCAGCCCGGCCGAAACCCAGGTCGCCGTACTCAACGGCACGACCGCCGAAGGGCTCGCGCACCGTTTGGCCATAAGCTTGCAGCAGACCGGCTACTCCCAGGCGACCGCTCTCGGAGGCACCCCGCCCGGCTCGCACCAGACGACCGTGATCGAGTACTCGGCCGGCCATCACGCCGAAGCCGCGCAGGTCGCGCAAACGCTCGGCGTCTCGCAGGTCCAGCCCATCGAAGCGGCCGTGTCGCCGCTCGTCGGCGCCTCGACGGTCGTCGTGATCGCCGGTCTCGACAAGGCCGGCTCGAGCACCGAAACGTCCTCCGGCGCTGCCGGCGAAGGCGCGGCGGCGCCGGGCAACGAAGGCGCGGGCGCAGGCGGCGGCAGCGGATCCACGCCATAGCCGGCTTCCTCGACATCCCGCCTCGCTCGGCAAAGCCGCGCGAGCACGGCATCACCCACGTGATCGACCGCGGACTCTCGCTCGCCGACGTCGACGGCCTGCTCGAAGTAGCCGGGCCGAGCGTCGACATCGTCAAGCTCGGCTGGGGCACCGCCCTGGTCAGCGCCAACCTGAAGCCCAAGCTCGCGCGCTACGCCGAGCACCAGATCCCGGTCGTGCTGGGCGGCACCCTGACCGAGCTCGCGATCAGGCAGGGCCGCGTCGAGGGCCTGATCGCCTGGCTTCGTGAGCTCGGCCTGCGCCACGTCGAGGTCTCCGACGGCACGATCGCGCTCGACCCGCTCGCCAAGACCGGCCTGATCCGCTCGCTCGCCGCCGCCGGCTTCACGGTCCTGGCCGAGGTCGGCTCCAAGGACGCCGACTTCATCATGGCCCCCTACGTCTGGGTAGAGCAGATCGAGCGGGACCTGGACGCCGGCGCCTGGAAGGTGATCGCCGAGGCCCGCGAGTCCGGCACCGCCGGCATCTACCGCGCCGACGGCGAGGTCCGCACCGGTCTGATCGACGAGATCGTGCACGCCGTCGACGCCGACCGCCTGATCTTCGAGGCGCCCAAACGCGAGCAGCAGGTCTGGCTCCTGCACAAGTTCGGCACCGAGTGCAACCTCGGCAACATCGCCCCCGACGACGTGCTCTCCCTGGAGACCCTGCGCCTCGGCCTGCGCTCGGACACGGTCGAGCGCTTCGCACCGGGCGGCACCGATTGAGCGTGCCGGCTGGCCCAGGGGGCGGGTCCGCTGGCCCAGGGGGCGTGTCCGCGGCCCTCGGAAGCCGAGCGGGCGGGCCGGCAGGTCCAGTGGGCCGCGCGGGAGCGGGCGGGCCGGCAGGTCCAGCGGACAGCTCGGGCCGGGCGGCGGCCGGCGGGCCGGGCGTGGACCGGCTCGCCCGGATCGTGTTCGGGCTCCTGGTCCTCGCCTGCTTTGCCGCGTTCATCGTCACCCAGCGCCTCAAGCACACCCCGACCGCCGTCCAGGACTTCAAACTGACCCCTCGCTTCTCGCCGACGCCGGCCGGACACATCAAAGCGGAGCGCATCTCCTTCAAGCTCGCTTCCGCCGACTCCGTGACCGTCACGATCCTCGACTCCCGCGACCACGTCGTCGCAACGCTCGTCCGCGACCGCCCGGTCTCTCGCTACAAACAGTTCGCCCTGCGCTGGAACGGCCGCCTCGGTCCGGCCCGCGCTGCGACCGCCGTAGTCGAACCGGGCGGCAAGACGATCGTCACGCCCGTCAACACCGGCCCGCCGGCGCCCGCCGGCGAATATCGGGTCCACGTGTTCTTGCACGACCAGAACCGTACGTTGCTCTCGCCGAACTACTTCACGCTGGTGCGGCCATGACCACTCCTCGCGCGGCCATAACCGTCGTCAGCCCCTCCACCGTGGCACGGCCATGACGCTGCTCCCGCTAGCCACCCGCCTAACGGGCGCCCCCACGATCGCTGCCGGCCTCGTCGGCGCCGCCATCGCGATCGCAGCGCTCTCGTTCGTGTTTCGCCGCCATCCCGAAGCGCTGCCCCTCTTGGCGATCTTCGCCCTGCCCTTTCGCCTGCCGATCTCGACCGGCGGGCGCACCGTCAACCTCCTGATCCCGCTCTACCTGGTCATCGCCGCCGGCACCCTCACTTTTTTGCTGCCCCGCCTGCTCGGCCGCTCGGCCCCGACTGCGCCCCCGGACGATCAGCCCGAGCCTGCCCCCGTACCGAGCGCCGCCGACGCGCCCGCGCGCGGGCAGGCGCCGGGCGCGGGTCCGATCCAGGGGGATTCCGGCGCAACACATGGCCCAGGCCGGTCCTCGACCCTGCTCTTCAGGCTGCTCTCTCCCGGCGGCTTGCAGTCGCTCCTGCTCGCCGCCGTCGTCCTCTACTCGATCCAGGCCGCCTACTCCTCCGATCCTGGCAAGGCAGCCGAGAACGTCGCCTTCTTCTATGTCCCCTTCGGCCTTCTGTTCCTGCTGCTCCTCGACGTTGCCTGGACGCGAGCCCTGCTCCTGCGCTGCCTCTACGTCGCGGTCGCACTCGGGGTCGTGTTCGCCGGGATCGGTTTCGTCGAGTACAGCCGCAAGAGCCTGTTCCTGAACCCGAAGGTCATCGCGGCCGACCAGTACGGCAACTACTTCCGGGTCAACTCCCTGTTCTTCGACCCCAACATCTACGGCCGCTTCCTCGCGATCGTCATGGTCGCGGTCGTTGCCGTCGTGCTCTGGACCAAGAGCCGGCGCTCGGTCTGGATCGCCGCCGCGGTCCTGGCCTGGCTCCTGGCCGGCCTCGTCACCAGCTTCTCGCAATCGTCCATCGCGGCCCTGCTCCTCGGGATGGCCGTGCTCGCCGCCTACCGCTGGGACCTCCGTTCGACCGTCTACGTGGCCGCCGCCCTCGCCGCAATTGCCCTGGTCGGGGTCCTGGCCGCGCCACCCAGTCTGCATTTCGGTCTTACTGGCTCCGGCGGCTCGACCTCGAACGCCACCAGCGGGCGCACCAAACTGATCTCCGGCGGCCTCGAACTGTTCGCCGACCGGCCTCTCTACGGGTACGGCTCCGGCTCCTTCGAAACCGAGTACAAGCACCACGGCAACGCCTCCTCCGCCAACGCCACCTCCGCCTCGCACACGATCCCGATCACCGTCGCCGCCGAGCAGGGCCTCCTCGGCCTGGCCGTCTATGTCGCCCTCTTGATCAGCGCCTTCGCCGTGCTCGCGCGCGGAGCCGGCCGTTCGCCCCCCCGCATCGCCCTCCTGGCCTGCTTCGCGGCCCTCGTTCTCCACACCTGGACGTACGCCGACTTCCTCGAGGACCCGCTCGCCTGGACCCTGCTCGGGGTCGGTGTCGCGCTGGCGCGGATCGGTGGGCCGTGGACCGAGTCCGTCCGCGAGGAGACCCCCGCGCCGGCGGCCGTCGCGCGGACAGTCTCGGGCGCGGTCGCCCCAGGCGGGTAGTTTGCGGGCACCGTGCTCGGTTATCTGAAGCGCCTGATCGCGACCGGCGCGGCCTACCAGGCCGCCGAAATCCTGGCGAAGGCGATAGCGGTGTTCACGCTGCCGCTGTATACGCGGCATGTCTCGACGGCCGGCTACGGCACGTACAACTCGCTGCTGACCTCGGTCATCCTGTTCAGCATCGTCCTGCGGCTCGGCGTCGGCGAGGCGTTCGTCAGGTTCTACTTCAACGACGAAGATGCCCAGCGCAGAGCCCGGATCGCCAAGACCGCGACCGCGACCGTCGCCTGGACGACGACCCTCGCCTCGCTCGTCGCCCTCGCGCTCGCCGGCCAGCTCTCGAAGCTGTTGCTCGGCTACGAAGACGAAGCCCTGATCGACTGCGCGATCCTCGGCCTGTGGGCCTTCACGAACCTGGAGATGGCCTACGCCCAGCTGCGCGTCGACGAGCGCGCGCGCGCGTACATGTACGCGTCGGCCACCAACGTCACGATGACGGTCGCCTTCACGATCGCGCTCGTCGTGTTCGCCGGCCAGGGTCCCCGCGGCCTGTTGCTCGGCAACTTCGGCGCCTCCGCCCTGACCGTGCTCGGCCTGTGGTGGCTGCTGCGCGCCCGATTCTCGCTGCGCGTCCGCTTCGGCGACCTCCGCGCGATGCTCAGGTTCGGCCTGCCGACCGTGCCCGCCGACGCCAGCGTCTACGCCCTGCAGGTCGCCGACCGCTTCTACCTGTTGCGCGGCGTCTCCGCCGGCGTCGCCGGCGAGTACGCGATCGCCGTGCAGCTGGCGACCGTGGTGTTCGTGTTCGTGAGGGGCTTCCAGTACGCCTGGCCGCCCCTCGCCTACTCGATCGACTCCGACGAAGACGCCTCCCGGCTGTACGCCTACGTGACGACCTACTTCGTCCTGGCCACCGGCGTCGTCGTCGTCGCGGTCGCCCTGCTCGGGCGCTGGCTCGTGAGGCTGCTGGCCGCGCCCGAGTATTACGGCGCCTACCGCGCGCTACCCTGGCTGGCGCTCGGCTGGACTCTGTACGGGCTCTACCAGGTCATGATCGTCATCACCGGTCGCGCCCGCGTCACCCAGCGCAACCTGCCCGCGGCCGCCGCCGGCCTGGCCGTCAACGTCGCCCTCCTTTTCATACTGGTTCCCGCCGCCGGCCTCGGGCTCGGTCTCGCCGGGGCCGGCATCGCGCTGTGCGGGGCCTACGCGACGATGATCCTGATCATGTACCTGCTCACCCGCAACGTGTTCGCCGTCCGCTTCCAGTGGTCCCGCCTCGGCAAGTTGGCCGCGATCTTCGCGGCCGTCGCCGTCTCCGGCGAGCTGTTGCTGCCGACCAGCGGTTTTGCGGGCCTGCTCCTGAGGATCGCCTGGCTCGCCTTCCTGCCGGCCCTGCTCTGGGCAATCCGTTTCGTCTCGTCCGACGAGCGCGCCCGCGCCCGGACCCTGATCGCCGACGGCCGCCGCCGCGCCGCCTCCTTCAGGGCCGGCCACGGCGACGTCGAGGCATACGCCGAGGATCCCCTCCGAGACATCTGACGGGCGTGGACACGGCGCATGGCTGCGTCCTCGATCACTCATGTGCAAAGCACATTTCGTTCGCTGCGTCCTTGCCCTGCTTGATCCACGACCGTCGGAGGCACACTGCGTTCTCGTGCGCTGGGCGCGCTGGCCGGGGCCGTTTATTCGGGCTAACCGATCCGGCCGAGCTGTCCAAGGCGGCGAGCGGCCCTAAAGGTGGGGCCGCCGAAAGCCGATGCGCTCGCGGAAATGCCGGAGCTTTCTGTTACTGGGCCGCGCCGTGCTAGTGGTCGCGAGCGCCGCCGCCGCGCCGAGGCCCTGAGGGCGCACCGCGCCGACTCGCGCCCGCGCGAGCTTGCCGCGGGCGGCGAGCTGGCATACCTGAGGGAGCAGTTGAAACTGGCGGCGCGCCTGACCGCGCGCCTGGCGGCGACCAACCTCGTCGAGCGGATGGCCGAGATCGTGGTCGGGGAGCTGCACGGCACGTTCGCCTTCTATCTGGCGGCGATCCAGCGCCTGGATGACGACGGCGTGTTGAGGCTCGTCGCCGGCCGCGGGCACCTGGCTGATGTGATGGCCGAGTTCCTGCTGCTCGAGCAGTCGGTCGGGCACGGGGTCAACGGCAGGGTCGCGCGCACCGGCTGGAGCGCGCTCGTGGCGGACACGCGGGCCGATCCCGACTACATCGTGCGCGACCCGAACACCGATCCCAGGTCGGAGCTGAGCGTGCCGGTCGTCGTGGACGGCTCGATCTGGGGCGTTCTCAACATCGAAGCGGTCGAGCCCGGCGCGTTCGGCGAGGTCGACGCGGTGCTCGTCGAGACGATCGCCGCCAGCCTCGGCTCCGCGATCCACCGCGCCAAGCTGCTGGCCCAGCAGGAACGAACCTTCACGACGACCTTGACCACCTTGATGAGCACGATCGAGGCCAAGGACGACTACACGGCCTCCCACGAGGAAGACGTCGCCGGACTGGCCGAGCGCGTCGCCCTGCGCATGGGTTTCTCGACCTGCCAGGCGCGCGACGTGCGCTACGCCGCCCTGCTGCACGACGTCGGCAAGGTCGCGGTTCCGAGCGAGATCCTGCTCAAGCCGGGCCCTCTGACCGATACCGAGTGGCTCGCGATGCGTCGTCACGCCGCGGTCGGCGGCGACCTGGTCGCCCGCATCGAAGGCTTCGCCCATCTCGCGCCCGCCGTGCGCGCCAGCCACGAGCGCTGGGACGGAGCCGGCTATCCGGACGGCATCGCCGGCGAGGAGATCCCGATCGCCTCGAGGATCATCGCCGCCTGCGACACTTACGACGCGATCGTCACCGACCGACCCTACCGTCCCGCCCGCTCGCCGGCCGAGGCTCTCGAGGAGCTGCGTGCCGTGGCCGGAGCCCAGCTCGACGAGCGGGTCGTCGAGGCGCTCGTCGAAGAGCTGGCCGATCGTTAGGCGCCCGCCCGGTTGTACTCCGCCGCGGCCTCCCGCAGGCCCTCCCCGCGGGAGGGCCGCAGCGTCGCGGTCACGTGACGCCAGTAGCGGCGCGGCGAGTGCCCGGGCAGCACGAGCGCGGCGAGGGCGCGCAGCGCGTAGGGCCAGGCTGTCAGCAAACGTACCGCCAGGGCGGCCGCGCGGGAGTGGTGCTTGCGCATGTACAGGTCGCGGTTCCTCGCCAGTTCGACGATCCGTAGCTCGGGCACGGCGCCGGTCGATAGCTGCTCGTGATGGATCGCGACGGCGCTCGGCACGAACAGGCTGTGCCAGCCGGAGTCGCTCAGGCGCTTGGCGAAGTCGACCTCGTCTGAGTACACGAAGAAGTCTTGGTCCAGGTAGCCAACTTCGGCGGCGGCGCCGCGCCGTACGAGCAGGGCCGAGGACTGGCACCAGTCGACTTTGCGCGTCTTCGTGCCCTTGCTCTGCACGGTGTAGGCCCGGTGCAGGAACAGGGCGCCCGCGAGCGCTGTCGCGACCGTCGGGAATCGCCAGGCGCAAGCCTGCGGGCTGGGGCCGTCCTTTGAGCTCGTCTGCCTGCCTCCTTCTTGGCGCTCCGGCCCGGAGCCGCCTCGATGCTTCTGGCTGGTGGCCGGCGCCACGCCCGGCCGCAGCAGCTGGGCCCCGGCGAGCGCCGCCTGGGGGTCCTCCTCGAGGGCTTGCCACAGAGCGAGCGTGGCGCCGGGCTGCAGCTCGGAGTCCTCGTTCAGGAGCAGCGCGTAGGAGCCGCGGGCCCGTTCGAGCAGTTCCGAATCGTTGCGGGCCTTGCCGCGGCGTTCGCCCAGCGCGATGACCTCGCTGACGGCCGGGTGTTGGCGGGCGGCCTCGGCTGAGCCGTCGCGCGAGCCGTTGTCGAGCACGAGGACCTCGGTCGCGAACGGCAAGAGCTCTCCGGTGGGGCCGCGCTCGCGCGCGATCGCGTCCAGGCCGCCCAGCAGAAGCTCGCGTTGGGAGGTGTTCACGATGCAATAGCTCAGCTCGATCTGGTCGCTCACACGCCTATTGTCCTGGTCGTGCGCGTCCACGTGGTCGACCCTGCCGCCTACACGCCGCCCTACGACCACGCGCTCTGCCGGGCGCTCGCCAGAGCCGGGGCCGAGGTGACGCTCGTCACGAGCCGCTTCGCTTACGGCGAGGTGCCCGCACCTGAGGGGTACGACCGCAAGGAGCTCTTCTATAAGGCCGCCTCCTGGTCGCCTTCACGCTCGAAGCTGAGTCGCGGCGCGCGCACGGCCGCGAGGCTGGCCGAGCACGTGCCCGACATGCTGCGCTACCGGCGCTTCGCGCAGGACGCCGAGATCGTGCACTTCCAGTGGCTTCCGGTCCAGCTCGTCGATGCGTACCTGCTGCCGAGCCGGCGCCCGCTGGTGCTGACCGCCCACGACATCCTGCCGAGAGAGCCGAAGCCCGGGCAGCTCGCGGCCCAGCGGCGGCTGTACGGGCGCTTCGACGCGATCGTGGTGCACTCCGAGCACGGCCGTTCGCGCCTGACCAACGAGCTGGGGGTCGATCCGGCACGCGTGTATACGATCGAGCACGGGGCGTTTGTGACAGATATTCCCGACGGAGGACGGTGCGCGCGGGCGCGCGCGGGGGGGCGCGCACGCACACGCGCACGCACGCACGCACGCGCGACACCGTCCAAAGAGAAGGCCAAGCCTTCGCCGGACGAGTCTCCGTCGGGCCAGTCCCCGGCGGGCAAGCCCCCGTTCCAGACAGACCTGCCCGTCGTCCTGTTCTTCGGCCTGCTGAGGCCTTACAAGGGCCTCGGGGACCTGCTCGAAGCCTGGCGCGGGATCGAGGACGCCGAGCTGTGGGTCGTCGGAATGCCGCGCTTCGACATCGCTGACCTGCGGCGGGCCGCGCCGGCGAACGTGCGCTTCCTGGAGCGTTTCGTCAGCGACAAGGAGTTGGCGGCCTGCTTCGGGAGGGCCGACCTGGCCGTGTTGCCATACCGCGAGGCTGAGGAGTCCGGCGTCGCGTTCACCGCGATGGGCGCCGGCGTGCCGGTGCTGAGCAGCGACGTCGGCGGCTTCCCGGAGCTGGCCGCGACGGGCGCGGCACGGATATTCCCAGCGGGCGACGTCCCCGCCCTGCACGCGGCACTGCGCGAACTGCTGGGCGATCCCGACGCCCTGGCCCAGATGGCAGAGCGGGCCAGAGCCGCCGCAGAGGGCCGGTACTCGTGGGATGCGATCGCGCGGCGCACGCTCGAGCTGTATGGGATCGTCCTCGGCCGATGAACGTCGCGCTGCAGGCCATCTTCTGGGTGTGCGCGGGCGCGATCGTGTGGACGCAGGTCGGCTACGCGCTCGCGCTTGCGCTGCTGGCGCGGCTCCTGAAGCCCCCGGCGGCGCTCGGGCCCGGTCCGGTCGGTCCGCTGCCGTCGCTGTCGTTGATCGTGGCGGCCCACGACGAGGGTTTGGTGATCGAGGAGCGCGTTGCCAACGCGCTGGCGCTCGACTACCCGAGGGAGCTATTGGAGGTGATCGTGGCCTGCGACGGCTGCACCGACGCGACCGCCGCACGCGCGCGGGCAGCCGGCGCGGACGTCGTGCTGGAGCTGCCGAGGGGCGGCAAGATCAAGGCCCAGGACGAGGCCGTGGCCCGCGCGAAGGGAGAGATAGTGGGCTTCTCGGACGCCAACGCCGCATGGGAGCCGGAGGCCGCGCGCGCTCTGGTGGCGGCGTTCGACGATCCAGACGTCGGTTATGTGTGCGGCCAGGTCTCCTTCGTGCAGGCCGCGAAGGGCGCCGAGGCGAGCAACCAGGAGGGGATCTACTGGCGTTACGAGCTGGCCGTCCGCGAACGCGAGTCCAAGCTGTCTTCGATCACGGCCGGCAACGGCGCGATCTATGCGACCAGGCGCGACTCTTACATCGTCGTGGACCCGATCATGGGCCACGACCTGTCGCTGCCGTTCAATATGGTCAAGCGCGGCCTGCGGGCCGTTTACGTGCCGGAGGCGAGGGCCTTCGAGAAGATGGCGCCCTCGCTGGCGGGCGAGTTCGCGCGCAAGCGGTGCATGATGAGCCACACCTGGCCGATCCTTGCGCGCGGCGGGATGCTCTCGCCGAAGGGCTACCCGCCGGGGTACGCCGCGATGATCTTCAGCCACCGGCTGCTGCGCTACCTGACCCCTTTCTTGCACCTGGTCGCGCTCGTCGCGAACGTCGCGCTCGTGGCGAGCGCGAGCGGCGGTGGCGCCGAGCGCACGCTGTACCTGACGACCCTGGCGGTCCAGCTGGCCGTGCTGCTGGGCGCGCTCTTCGCCGGCATCGTCAGAGCCCGGCCGTTCTTGATCGCCCGCTACTACGTCTTGACGACCGCCTCACCGGCGGCCGGCCTGTGGGATTGGCTGCGGCGCGGCACCGAGGCGTCGTGGGAGGCGGCGCCGGGAACGCGCTGAGGGGGGCGCCCGGTGGCCTGTCGGGGCGCCTGCCTCAGCGCCCCGTGGCGGGCGGTTTGCACTGGTGGCGCGCCGGGGCGACCCGCCCGCTTGCGATCATCTGGCCCGTGATCAGGCGCGCCCTCGACATCGCGGTCTCCGCGACGGCCCTTACCCTGAGCGCCCCGATCCTGGCGCTGGCGATGATCGCGATCAGGATCGAGTCGAAGGGTCCGGCGATCTACAGGCAGCGGCGGGTGGGCTTGGCGGGGGAGCCGTTCGACGTGTTCAAGCTGCGGACGATGGTCGACGGGGCCGAGCACGTCGGCGCGGGTTTGGCGATCGATGTCGACGACCCACGCGTGACCAGGGTCGGCGCGCTGCTGCGCAGGACCTCGCTGGACGAGCTGCCGAACCTGGTGAACGTGTTGCGCGGCGAGATGTCCTTGATCGGGCCGAGGCCGACGCTGCCGGCGCAGGTCGCCCAGTACGACGAGCGCCAGCGCGGGCGCCTGGCGGTGAGGCCTGGGATCACCGGCTGGGCCCAGGTCAACGGGCGCGCGTCGCTGCCGTGGGCCGAGCGGATCGAGCTGGACCTGTACTACATCGAGCACCGCTCGCTGGCCCTGGACCTGCGCATCCTCTGGCGCACGCCCGGCCTGGTCCTGGGCGGCTCGGGCCTGTACAAGGGCGCGAACGGCGGTTGGGAGCACGAGCTGTGAGCGCGCCGGCGCACGAGGCGCCCGGACCCGACGGGTCCCCGCCGGCTGCGCATCGACCCGGACCGGACCGGCCCGCGGTCCTGTTGACCGGGGCGGGCAAGCGCTATGACATCGTTGCCTGCTTCAGCAAGCTGACGAAGACGATCGTCGCCGACCCGAACCCGCTGGCGCCGGCGCAGTACGCGGCTCACGCGCGCGCGGATGTGCCGCTGATCGAGGACCCTGACTACGTTTCCACGCTCCAGCGTATCTGCGCGGAGCACGGCGTCGGGGCGGTGCTGCCGCTGACCGATCTCGACATCGAGATCCTGGCGCAGGCCAAGGCCGACGGGCGTCTGCCGGCGTTCGTGCCGTCCCAGGAGGTCGCGAAGGCGACGTATGACAAGTATGAGGCGCACCTGCTGTTGAGCGAGCTGGGCCTGCCATCGCCGCCGACGGTCCTGCCGGAGGCCGACCTGGAGGCGCTCGAATATCCGGTCGTGGTCAAGCCCAGGCGCGGCTCGGGCGCGCGCTCGATCCACCTGGCGCGCGATCCGGCGCAGGCAAGGTTCTTCGAGAACTACGTCGAGGAGCCGGTCATGGTGCAGCGCGCGATGGGGGGGCCGGAGCTGTCGATCGACTGCCTGGGCGATCTGGAGGGCCGCTGTTTGAACGCGATCCCGCGCACGATGCTCGAGTCCAGGGGCGGCGAGTCGATCAAGGGGACCGTCGTCGAAGACGACGAGCTGATCGAGCTCGGGCGACGGGTGATGGAGGCGCTGAAGGTGAGCGGCCCGGCGACGATCCAGGTGTTCAGGGATCCTGAGATAGGGGTCGGCATCACCGACGTGAACACGCGCTTCGGCGGCGCCTTCCCGGCGCCCGCATACGCCGCCAAGCCGGGCTGGACGTACCCGGAGCTGATCGTGAAGATGGCCGGCGGCGAGCGGGTCGAGCCGCATGTGGGCGAGTTCATAGCGGGTATGACGTTTACCAGGTACTACTGGCAGCTCGAGCTGGACTCCGAGCTGAGGCCGACCGGCCGCGAGATCGTGCCCGGCGGGCCGCCCACACCGAGGCCTGAGACCGCGGCGCCCTCTGGAGACCCTGGGCGCGAAGAGGCGTGAGACTGCGTCGCTCCGGGCGCCCGAGCTGCGAGAATCGAGGACCGTGACCAGGAACTGCCAGAGATGTGGGGTTGAGCTGCAAGAGGGCCAGGACTGGTGTCTGCAGTGCGGCACGGCCGCACCCGGCAGCCTGCAGTCCTCCGGCCCGGGCTGGCGCTCGGCGACGGTCGTGCTGGGGGTGACGACGGCGCTCGTGCTGGGGGCCGCCGCAGCCGCGTACGCCGCGCTCAGCCAGCCGGCCCCGGCCAAACCGGCCCCCAAAGTCGTGACGATCGCGCAGGCGCCGCCGGTGACCACGCCGAGCACGCCGACGGTCGCGACCACGCCGAGCACGCCAAGCTCGCTGGGGACACCGACGACGATCAAGCCGCTGCCGAGCAGCACCAAACCGCCGAAGATCCCGCTGACCGCCCCGACGCCGAAAGCGACGGCGCCGGCGCCGACGACGGGCACGGGCAACGCGAACGGCGAACCCAAGGAAACGGGCTCGACCAAAACGAGTCCTGAAACCGAAACGGGTTCTACGAAGGCCGAAGAACCGACGCCGATCCTGCTGGACACGAACGCGGCCAGCACATACAACCCATACAACTATCCGGCCACCAGCTTCGGCGACCCGAGCCAGGCGATCGACGGCGAAACGAGCACCGGCTGGACTGCCCAGGTCGAACCGGCGGCCGCTCCGAAGATGGCCGTCGGCCTGGCGATCGACCTGAAGGCGGCTCAGCGCATCGGCGTGATCGCGCTGGTGACCTCGACGCCGGGGATGATCGTCCAGGTCTACGGCTCGAACGCGACGGCGCTCCCGGAATCGATCACCGACCCGGCGTGGACGACGCTGACGAAGTCCGTGAAGGCCAAGAAGCGTAGGACGCACCTGAAGTTGAAGGACGCGACCAAGGCCTTCCGGTTCATCGCGCTCTGGATCAGCAAGGCCCCGGCCTCGGCGGTCGGTACGCCGACGGCGCCCGGTCACGTCAGCATCAACGAACTGGAACTGTTCGTGCCGACCGGCAAATAGCCGGCTCAGCGAGCCCTGCGCGAGCGGCGGGCGGCCCCGGCCGGCTTCCAGATCTCGTCCAGGAAGGAGGCGATCTCCTCGGTAAGGCGCTCGGGCTGAAGGCGCAGCTCGACGAGGGAGTCGGCTTCCAGGAGGCGCCCGTTGGGCAGCTCTTCGGCTAGCATTCCGGCGTCGGAGAAGGGGTGCACGGGGTCGCGCCGGTGGCCGAGCACGAGCGCGGGCATCTGGAAGGTGCGTCGCTCGGTGCGGTGCGGTGCGATGCGGCCGAAGAAGAGGCCCTGCAAGAGCGCGCCGCCGGGCCCGGGTTCCTGGCGGACGAGGTCGAGCAGGACGTTGCCGTAGTGGGGCAGGACGCCGCGCGGGATCAGGCGGGCGCCGCGGGCGAGCAGCTTCATCGCGGGCTCGCCGACCGTGAGGGCCAAGAGGATCGGCGTGAACGTGAGCGCCGAGGCGAGGAGCGCGTTGTCGAGGACCGGCATCTCGATGACCATCCCGCGCAGGCGCTCAGGTGAGCGGGAGGCCAGCTCGAGGGCGGTGTTCGCGCCGAGCGAGGTCCCCATCACGGCGGCCTGCTCGAGCTGAAGATGGTCCATCAGCGCGATCAGCTGCTCGGCGAAGAAGCCCATCGAGTAGCGCCACATGTCGCGCGGGCGATCGGACTGGCCGTGACCGAGCAGGTCGACCGTGATCACACGGTTGCCCCTCGCGGCCAGCGCTTTGGCCAGGGGCCGGTGCATTTCCTGGGAGAGCAGTAGCCCGTGGACGAGGATCAGCGGCCGGTCGGCGGCGCCTGCGCGTTTGGCCGTGCGTGCGCGCTTGCCGGCGGCGGTCACGATCGCGGCCGGACCGCCACCGTACTCCGTGTAGGCGATCTGCTGACCCTCGAACGCGAACGTTGGCATCGCATGAGCAGGGTACCGCCTGGGACCGCGCCTCGCGGCGCCTTGGGCCGGCTGCCTGCATTGCGGGTGGGTCGTCCGCCGGAATCGCGAGTGGGGTGCGGCAGGGACGGCGCCCGGGATCGTGAGACACGGATCCGGGCGACGCCGTGTTACGCCCGGATCCGGTGTCTTCCCCCGGCCCTCCCCTGTGGTCTTAGGCCTCGGCGGACCGGCAAGGCAGGTGAACCGTCCGCCGAGGTTTTGACCGCTTGTTGGAACCCGCCGGCGGCGGAAAAGGTGCGGTGGGGCCTCGTGCGCGGTCCCGTGTAAGGAGAGACCATCGGGTGTATGAGCCGGCAGGCCTTGGCCTGTGCGCAAACACATAAGGCGGTCCGGTGCGCTAGGTTTGGCTGGATGGCCAAGCGAGCACGCATCCTGGCTGGACAGACGGCGGCGATCACAGGAGCTGGGCGCGGCATCGGGCGCGCGACGGCACAGGCGCTGACGCGGCAGGGCGTGCGGGTGGCGATCGGCGACCTCGACCTGGAGGCCGCCCGGGCGACCGCGCAGGAGCTGGGGCCGACCGCGGTGGCGCTGAGCCTGGATGTGACCGACCGCGACTCCTTCGAGCGTTTCCTGGACGAGACCGAAGCACAGCTCGGGCCGATCGACGTCTTGATCAACAACGCCGGGATCATGCAGCTCGGCAAATTCATGGACGAGGACGACGCGACGGCGACGCGGATGATCGACATCAACCTGCACGGGGTGATCCTCGGGATGAAGCTCGGCTTGGCCCGGATGGTGGGGCGGGGGAGCGGGCACATCGTGAACATCTCTTCGCAGGCCGGCAAGTTCGGCGCGCCGGGAGGGGCTACTTACTCGGCCACCAAGCATGCGGTCGTCGGCCTGACCGAGGCGGTGCGCGGTGAGCTGCGGCTGATGGGGATGCAGGACAGGGTGTTGCTCAGCTATGTGATGCCGTTCGTGGTCAATACCGAGCTGGGCGGCGGCTTGGGCCAGGCGCGGGGCCTCAAGAACCTGCAACCGTCTGACGTGGCCGAGGCGATCGTGGATGCGCTTCAGAACGGGACGGTCGACGTGTGGGTGCCGAAGTCATCGAAACGGACCAATGCTTTGGGCGTGCTGCTGCCGCGCAGGCTGGCCGAGGGCCTGGGCAGGGCGATGAAGGCCGACAGGGTGCTCACCGAAATCGATACGCAGGCGAGGGCCGCATACGAGCTGCGGGCGTCCGCCTCGGAGCCCGGCCTCCAGGCGGGCTCAGAGCAGGCGCGGATCGCCGAGAAGACCGGGAGCTGAGACGGACCGCGCGGTCGCGCGGTCCGGCAAGCGTCGACGTTCGGTCGTGTCGGCCGGCGGCCCGGCGCGGGATTCGGTCACCGACGTGGCGCTCAGGAGTCCGATTCGGAGCCGAGCCAATCGGCGATCAGGGCGCCGAGCAAAGGGCCGCAGTCCTCTTGCAGGAAGTGGCCGGCGTTCTCGATCGGTCGGGGTGGGGGCTTGCCGATCGACTCGGCGAAGCGAGTGCCGACCGCGAGCGGCAGGACCGGGTCGGAGTCGCCCCACAGCATCAGGGTCGGGCGGCGGTCGGCGCGCAGCTCCTCGAGCACGCGCTGACCGGCGGCGGCGCCGGGGGCGTCGGGGGACTGGGGCACGAGCCCGGGGAACGCGCGCGCGCCGGCCTTGCTGGCGGCGTCGGGATAGGGCGCCTCGTACGCGGCGATGACCGAGTCGCCGGGGTCTGAGTGACAGCCGCCGCGCACGAGCATGCCGACGGGCAGGTCCTCGGTGCGAGCCACGAAGTCGCGGAAGGCGAGCCAGGCGTCGCTCATGCGCTGATGCCCGGTGAATAGGCCGGTGTCGAGGATGACGATGCGGTCGATGCGAGCGCGCTGCTCGACCGCCAGGCGCAGCCCGATCGGCCCGCCCCAGTCGTGGACGACGATCGTGGTCGCGTGGAGGTCGAGGTCCTCGAGCAGGGTCGCGGCAAGGGCGACGTGGCGGTCATAGGAGTACCAGGCCGGGTCGGTGGGCTTGTCGGAGCGCCCGAAGCCGACCATGTCGGGGGCGATGCAGCGGTGGCCGGCCTGGCGGACGGGCGGGATCAGGTGGCGCCACAGGAACGACCAGGTCGGCTCGCCGTGCATGAAGAGGACGGGCGGGCCTTCGCCCTCGTCGATATGGGCCAAGCGCAGGCCGTCGACCTCACGGTAAATCGGTTCGAACGGGAAGTCGGGCAGGTCGGCGAAGGCGTCGTCGGGGGTGCGCACGATCTCGGGCATCGGGTCGTCGGGCATCGGATTTTGGGCTCCTGGATGCGGTTCGGGTTATCGGGGCTTGGCCGGCCGGGCGGGCCAGGGGACGCTTTGGGGGCGATCTGCCTGGAGGCGGGCCAGGCGATCTGCCTGGAGGCGGGCCGGTTGGGGGCGGCCGGCTTGGAGGCGCTCGCCGGGGGGCGGTCCGGACGATCGTTGGAGACCGATCGAGGCGGTGAGCGGGTTCTGGGCCAAGAGCCGGCGGGCTTCGCCTTCGAGCAGGGTGTCTTCGTGGGCGGCGGCGCGGCCGAGGGCGACCGCGAACAACACGCTTACGCCGATGGCGAAGAGCGCGGCGGCTGCGATCGGAACATAGAACGTCACAGTCTTGACCCCCCTCTCGAGTCGCCTGGCCAGGCAAACATTCGCACAAATCCAGGACGTCGTGCCGCCCGGCTGGCAGGCGCTGGCGCCAAGGCAACGGATTCCGGCATCCGCGGACGGGTTTCGACCTGTTCGGCCGATAACCTTGGCGCGCGAGATCGGATGTAGAGGGTTCGTGTTTGGTGAGGCACGCGCGCGCGCGGGGCATCAAAAATTTGCGACCGAGAGGATCGGCAACCGGGATGGACGTTCTGAGAGAACTTGATCGGGCGAGAAGGGCTACGAACGTGCTCGAGCACCCGTTCTACGAGCGCTGGGTCGCGGGCGAGCTGACGCCGGCCGAGCTGGACGTGTACGCGGGCGAGTACAGGCACGCGGTGGAGGCCCTGGCCGAGGCCTCGGCGAAGGTGGCCGCGACGGTCCCGCCGGAGCATAGGGCCGGCCT
>DATJWI010000025.1:0-2570 GCA_035501375.1 Solirubrobacteraceae bacterium | reverse complement strand
CGGCTGAGGGGTAGTCATGAGTTATGAGTTATGGGGCCTCGCTGTCGCTCGGCGTCCGTGGGGCCGTCCGAGGGCCCGTCCGGTCAGGATCGGCAGTCCGGGTGCGCGCCGGCCGGTCGGCTCCGAGCCAGGCCGAGTTTCCTGACACTCGGCACCCGCGCGCGGTGAATGCGCATTCACTCGGCTCTGGGCCGAGTTTCCTGACATTCGCGTTCGTCAGTGGGGCGAGTGTCAGGATAGTCGCGTTTCGCGGGTCAGCCGCGGGCGGTGTCGGGGTCGTCGTCGCCGCGCTGGCGCAGGAAGCGCTGAAGCTCGCGCGCGATCGTGTCGCCCGACGGGAGCGGCCCCTGGTCGTCGCCCAGCTCGGGCTCGGCCGCCTGCTCGAGCCGCTCGACGAACGCCTGGACGTCGGGATCGCTCTGCACCGCGAGGTTGACCTGGCGGTCGTAGTCGGCCGTGGCCGATTCCAGGTCGGTCGCGTCGACCGCGACCTGCACGAGGCCTTCGAGCTTGCGCACCAGCGCGAGCGCGGCCTTCGGGTTGGGCGCGGCGGCGATGTAGTGCGGCACCGCGGCCCACAGGCTGGCGGACGGAAGGCCCGTCTCCTGGCAGGCGGCGTGCAGTACGCCCACGATCCCGGTCGGGCCCTCGTAGGAGGATCGGTTCAGCCCGAGGCGCGCGACAAGGTCCGCGTCGGTCGCCATCCCGGTGACCGAGATCGGCCGGGTGTGCGGGACGTCGGCCAGCAGCGCGCCGAGCGTGACCACGAGTTGGGTCCCGAGCGCCTCGGCCAGCTCGGCGATGACCTTTGCGAAGGTCCGCCATTTCAGCGAGGGCTCGTGGCCGACGAGCAGGACCAGATCGCGCGGCGCGCGCGGGACGCGCGCCTCGTACAACTCGACCTCGGGCCAGACGATCCGGCGCGCGTGCCCGTCGACCAGCTTGACCTGGGGGCGCGTGTTCTGGAAGTCGTAGAACTCTTCGGGATCGATCGACGCGAACCGCTGGGCGCCGAGCGCGCCGGCAACGAACGTGATCGCGCTGGAGGCGGCGTCCGCCGCGTCGTTCCATCCCTTGAACGCGCAGATCAGCGCCGGCGCCCTCAGCCCGTCGGGCCGATATTCCCATTGCAACGGCTGCATCCGCCTCAGCGTAGATCATGGGGGCATGAGTTCGGCTGATACCTCCGCCGTGACGATCAGTTCGCTCCGGGCTGGGCAGGCGGTCGAGGGCGTGTTCGCGTGCACGCGCAAGGACCGGCTGTTCACGCGCAGCGGTGCGCCGTACCTCGCCCTCGAGCTGCGCGATCGCAGCGGCTCGATCGCCGCCCGCGCCTTTCAGGGCGCCGATGCCTTGGCGGGCCGGTTCGAGCGGGGCGAGCTGGTCCGGGTGTCGGGACGGGTCGAGCGGTTCCGCGACGAGCCGGTGGTCGAGGTGACCGACATCGCGCGCGTGGAGGGAGAAGTTGTCGATCCGGGGGCGTTTCTGCCCGTCGCCTACCGGGACCTCGACGAGCTCGACGGCTTCCTCGACCATCTTGCCGGCGAGGTGCGCGACCGGGGCTTTGGCGGGTTCTTGTCGGAGCTGCTGGGCGATGGTTCGTTGCGGGCGGACTGGCGACGGGCGCCATGCACGCGCGCCGGCCACCACGCCTACCTGGGTGGGCTGCTCGAGCACACCGTGGCGGTGGCGACACTCGCGCTAGAGGTGTGTCAACTGCACGTGCGGCTGAACCAGGACCTGCTGCTCACGGCGGCGATCGTCCATGACCTCGGCCATACGCGCGAGTTCACCAACGGCGCCGAGATCGGGCTGTCCGACGAGGGGCGCCTGCTCGGTCACCTGGTCATCGGTGAACGGATGATCTCCGAGCGTGCCGGCATACTCGACGACCGGCGCAGGCTGGAGCTGCTGCACTGCGTGCTGTGCCACCACGGCGCAGCCGGCGCGCCCGGTGGCCGGTTCGGGTCGGTCGAGGCGTTGACGCTGTACCGGCTGAACGCGTTGGACGCGAGCGTCAAGGGCGCGTTCGAGCACGGCCTCGGCGTGGAGACGCGCGCCGGCTGACCGGCCGGTGTGGATAACGCGCCACGCCTCGCGTGTCGGTGGGGCGGCGGCGCGTCGTCCACCGTAGAAGTGGATGGTGCGCCACACCCCCGCCTGGCGCCGAGGCGATGGCGCGTCGTCCACACTCGTCCACCCGCCGACGCCGCGTAGCATCAGCGCCGGCGCGGCACGGGCCTGGTGGCCCATCCAGTCTTCAAAACTGGCAGGGCCGGGCAGCCCCCGGCTTGGAAGGTTCGATTCCTTCGCCGCGTCGTGGCTGGGAACACGAGTCCTTATGGGCGGAAGCGGATGATCGTCTTCCCGTTGAGACGCTCGGTTGGGTTGAGGGCGGCGACGGCATCGTCGAGGGTCGCGACACGGCCGATGTTGGTCCGCAGTCGTCCGTCTCGCACCCGTTGGACGACCTCATTCAGTTGGGCGCAGTCGGCCTCGACGACGAAGTCGACTGCCAGGCCGTCGGCGGGTCGCGCCTCGGGCGGCCCGACGATGGTGACCAGGGTTCC
>DATJWI010000024.1:0-6176 GCA_035501375.1 Solirubrobacteraceae bacterium | reverse complement strand
TCGATCACGCGATCCAAGCCGGCGGCCGCGGGCTCCCCCCGTCGGGCCAGCGCAGCGCGCACGCCGTCGGGGTCCTGCCTGATCCGCTTGAGGTCGAGCACGGCCTCGGAGCCTACCGGCCCCGACGGTAGCTACTTGGTGGCGAGCGTGATGTTGGTCGTGGGGACCTTCTGGGCTTTGAGGCCGGAGTAGTGGGCCAAGAATTCGGCCACGTCATGGGCCTGGCTGCCGACGAGGAGGTTCTCGGGCATGATCGCGCCCGAGAAGCCGCCGTTCCGGATCGCGTAGAGGGCCTGTTCGACGTTCTCCTTGCGGAAGTTGAAGTTGGGGCCGTTGGTCTTGACCCGGTCCTTGATCGAGGTCGCCGAGCCCTCGGCGCCGACGACCGACAGGGTGTGGCAGCCCGAACAATGGTCGAGGAAGATGACCGCGCCTTTGTAGTAGGGGCTTGACTTGGGCACGGATATTCCTTGGCTGCCGCACGCGCCGAGGACGGCCGCGCAGGCCAGGGCCGTGATCGCTGTCAGGGCGAGCTTCATCGCGCCGGGAATATATAGGCCCGGTCAGAACCCGTGTGCCGTGCCCGCCGCGCGCAGGGCCAAAAAGACGACGACGAAGGCCGAGAGCGCCATGATCGTCATCTCGCGGACCAGGATCTCGGCGACGAGGGCGCGCTGCTCGGCCTCGGGGAGCGTAGCGACGGCCTGGGCGGAGGGCAGGCCGTGGCGGTCGAGGATCGTCTGGGCGGCCGCGACCCGCAGTTGCTCGGCGACGAAGGCGACCGCAAGGGGCAGGAGGGCGTAGAGGTAGAAGAGCTGGTCGCTGGAGTAGTGCCCGGCGGCGGCCAGGGAGCCCGCGAGGATCGCCAGGAGGAGGGCCGAGCCCTGGCCGACGCGCAGGAGGATCCAGAAGGCGTGGCTGGGCTCGCCGCGATACCAACGGAAGGCCCCGAGCAATGCCGGGACGGCGTTCAGGAGGGCGACGAAGAGCGCGCAGGCGGCGACCGCCCGGTTCACGATTTCGAGCCGATCGTCACTATGTGACAGAATGCCACAAGCGGTGATATAACAGCGCCTCGTGCTGCGCAGCTACCTTCCCGCGATCGTATTCGTCCTGCTTGGAGCGGGGGTGGGCGTGGCATTCGCGCTGCTGAACTCGGCGCTCGGGCCGAAGCGGACCGTGGCGCACAAGCAGGACCCCTACGAGTGCGGGCTGCCCTCCGAGGTCAAGCGCGAGATGCGGTTCGGGATCAGCTTCTACTTGGTCGCGATGCTGTTCATCTTGTTCGACATCGAGGTCGTCTTCTTGTACCCGATCGCGATCCAGCTACGGGCCTATGGGGGGTATGCGCTGGCGGAGACCGTGACCTTCATCGTGCTCCTGTTCGTGGCCTTCGTCTACGTGTGGCGCAGAGGGGCATTGCAGTGGAGGTGAAGAGGGAACGACTGGAGCCTGGCGCGCAATCGCGCGCGCAGCGGACCGCCAACGGGCTGCCAGCCCTACCGGGGCAGGACGAGCTGAAGGTGAAGGAGCTGAACGCGCACCAGCTGCTGCGCGGGGACGAGCTGACGGGCGCCAACAGGCCGGCGCACCTGGAGGGCGAGGAGCTCGAAAGGTATGTCCACGAAAGGGTCTTGCTGACGACGCTCGACAAGACCGTGGCGTGGGCCAGGTCGAACTCGTTCTTTCCGCTCGGCTTCGGCTTGGCGTGCTGTGCGATGGAGCAGTTCCACGCCGCCGGGCCGAGACTCGACATCGCACGCTTCGGCTTCGAGGCCTTCAGGGCTTCGCCCAGACAGGCCGACCTGATCATCCTGGCCGGCCGGGTGTCGATCAAGATGGCGCCGATCATCAGGCGGCTGTACGACCAGATGCTCGAGCCGAAGTGGGCGATCTCGATGGGGGCGTGCTGCAGCTCGATGGGCGTGTTCAACAACTATGCGCTCGTTCCGGCCGACAAGTTCATGCCGGTCGACGTGCACGTGCCGGGCTGCCCGCCGCGACCGGAGGCGCTGATGCACGGGATCATGAAGCTGAGGAAGCTGGTCCAGGACGATCCGGACGCGGGCTGGCGCGAGCGCTACGACGCGGTCGGAACCGAGGAGCACCCGCTCAATGCCTGACACTCCCGGCCTGGAGCTGCTCGCCAAGGATCTGGGCGACGCCGCGATCGAGACCGTCTACTTCAGGCAGCGTGGCACGATCTCGGTCGACCCAGCCAAGATCAGAGATGTCCTGCAGACCCTGCGCGGCAAGGGCTACGGCTTCCTGGCCAGCGTGCACGGCGTCGATCACTACCCGGAGGAGCCGCGGCTGGGCGTCCTCTACGAGCTGATCGACATGGAGAGAGTCGACCGGCTGACGGTCAAGCTGAGGGTTCCAACGGAGGACCCGAAGGTCGAGTCGGTGACGAGCGACTGGCCGACGGCCGATCACCAGGAGCGTGAGGTGTACGACATGTTCGGGGTCGTGTTCGAGGGACACCCGGACCTGCGGCGGATCCTGATGCCGGAGGACTACGAGGGGCACCCGCAGCGGCGCGACTTCCCGGTGGGCGGCGAACCGGTGATCTTTACGCGCGACGAGCGCAAATGGCTGGAGGCAAGGGAGGCCGGGCCCGGCCCGGCCAGTCAAGGCCGCCCGGAGGGCGGGAACCCGGGGCCGGCCGGGCCGCGAGAGTGACCATGCCGACGGTATCGGACTATCGCAAGCGAGAGGAGAACATCGACCTCTCCTCGATCGACTCCCAGGTCGAGCGCGCCGGCGGGGAGGGCGAGCACGAGGAGCTGTTGACACTCAACTTCGGCCCGCACCATCCGGCGACGCACGGCGTGCTGCGGTTGATGGTGACGCTGCAGGGCGAGGTCGTCAGGGACTTGAAACCGGTGATCGGCTACGTGCACACCGGGATCGAGAAGACCGCCGAGGACAAGGCTTACTGGAAGGCGATCCCGGTCATCGAGCGGATGGACTACCTGTCTTACTACTTCAACGCGATGGCTTATGTCGGCGCGGTGGAGGCGCTGTTGGAGGTCGAGGTGCCGAGCAGAGGCCAGTACCTGAGGGTGATCCATCTGGAGCTGAACAGGATCGCTTCGCATTTGATCTGGCTCGGCACGAGCGCGCTGGACCTGGGCGCGGTGTCGATCTTCTTGTACTGCCTGCGCGAGCGCGAGCTGATCCTGGACCTGTTCGAGATGTCTTCGGGCGCACGGATGCACACGCGCTACTTCCAGGTCGGCGGTGTGATCGAGGACATCCCGAAGGGCTGGGAGGCGAAGCTGAGGGAGTTCCTGAAGGCGATGCCCAAGCGCGCGGACGAGTACGGCGCGATCTTGAACTCGAACGAGATCGTGTTGCAGCGGCTGCGGGGCACGTGCCCGCTGGACGCCAAGACACTGCTCGGGCTGGGCGTCACGGGGCCGCTCTTGAGGGCGGCAGGCAACCCATGGGACCTGCGCAAGGCGATGCCTTACAGCTCCTATGGAGACTTCGACTTCAAGATCCCGGTCGGCACGGTCGGCGACAACTACGATCGCTTCGCGGTCAGGCTGGCCGAGATCTACGAGTCGGTGAAGATCGTCGAGCAGGCGATCGACGCGCTGCCGGAGGGCCCGTACATCACGACCGACCGCAAGGTGGCGCTGCCGCCGAGGCACGAGCTGGCGACCTCGATGGAGGCGCTGATCCACCACTTCAAGCTCGTCACCGAGGGCTTCAGGGTGCCGCCGGGCGAGTACTACAACGCGATCGAGTCGCCGAGGGGCGAGCTGGCCTGCTACGTGCGCTCGGACGGCAGCTCGAAGCCCGCGAGGGTCCACATGAGGGACCCGTCGTTCGTGAATTTGCAGGCGTTGGCGGACATGAGCAAGGGCAACTACATCGCCGACATGATCGCCACGACCGCGATGCTCGACCCGATCCTGGGCGGGATAGACAGGTGAACGCCGTCGGCTCCCGCGGCTGGGACGTGCCCGCCGACCTGGAGAAGAACCCGGCGACGATCCCGGGGGTGGGTGGGTCCCCATCCGTCCCCGTGCCGGAAGATTTGCGCAAGGAGATCGAGGCGCACATGGCCCTCTACCCGGACACGCGCTCGGCCGCATTGCCTGCCCTGGCCGCCGCGCAACGCCTGCATGGCTGGTGCTCGCCGGAGGCGATCGACCAGGTAGCGTGCGTTATGGGGGTGACGCCGGCCTCGCTGGACGCGGTGGCGACCTTCTACGACATGCTCTACACCGAGCCGGTCAGCCCGCAGGCGCACAGCGTGTATGTGTGCACGAACATAAGCTGCTCGCTGAGGGGCGCCGACGAGCTGTATGCGGCGATCTCCGAGCAGGCGGGCGATGACGAGGCGCTCGACGTGAGGCCGTTCGAGTGCCTGGGCGCCTGCGACATCGCGCCGATGGCCTCGGTGGACGGCGTGTATGTGGGCCCGCTGACCGTGGATGACGTGCCGAAGCTGCTGGATGACATACGCGCGGGACGCGAGGTGCTGCCCGACAAGCAGCTCGTACGCAGGCCCTGCGCGGACCCGAAGGCCGGCGCATGACCGAGACGCTGCTGTTCGACCGCATCGACGAGCCCGGCCTGAACACGCTCGCCGTGTACGAAGCCAGAGGCGGCTATCAAGCGCTGCGCAAGGCTTTGAAGATGACGCCGGAGGAAGTGCTGGGCGAGCTGGAAGCCTCGAACCTGAGAGGACGCGGCGGCGCGGGCTTCCAGATGGGCAAGAAGGTGTCGTTCTTGCCGCACGGCGCGATCGAGAAGTACCTGGTTTGCAACGCCGACGAGTCCGAGCCGGGCACGTTCAAGGACAGAGAACTGATGCAGAAGACGCCGCACCTCTTGATCGAGGGACTCGTGATCGCCTCGTACGCGGCCGGGGCGAGCAGGTCGTTCATCTACATCAGGGGCGAGTACTCCCAGCAGGCGGACATCCTGGACGAAGCCCTGCGCGAAGCAAGGGACGCAGGCTATGTGGGCGAGCGCATTCTCGGCTCCGAGCACTCGCTGTCGCTCGTCGTGCACCGGGGCGCCGGCGCCTATATCTGCGGCGAGGAGACCGGGCTCTTGGACTCGCTGGAGGGCAAGCGCGGCAACCCCAGATTGAAGCCGCCGTTCCCGGCCAACCAGGGGCTCTACCAGGGACCGACCTTGATCAACAACGTCGAGACGCTGTCGACCGTGCCCGCGATCGTGAGAATGGGCGGAGCCGAGTACGCCAAGATCGGCACCGAACAGTCGACCGGCACGAAGCTGGTGTCGGTGTCCGGGCACGTGCAGAGGCCCGGCAACTACGAGATCGAACTGGGCGTACCCTCGCGGGAGATCATCTACGGGCTTGCCGGCGGCCCGCCGGAGGGCCGTAAGGTCAAGTGCTGGTTCCCGGGCGGCTCCTCAGCGCCCGTGTTGACCGGCGAGGATCTGGACATTCCGTACGACTTCGAGTCGATGGCCAAGGCCGGCACGATGCTCGGCTCGGGCGCGATCATCGTCGTCGACGACTCGACGCCGATCCTCGACGTGGCCTTGAAGACGGCGAAGTTCTACAGGCACGAGTCCTGCGGCAAGTGCACGCCGTGCAGGGAGGGCACGAACTGGACCGTGAAGATGCTCGAACGGATCGATCGGGGCGAGGCCACACCGATGGACCTCGAGATCATGGCCTCCGTGCAGGAGCACATCATCGGCCACTGCCTGTGCGTGCTGGGCGACGCGATGGCGATGCCCATAGGCTCCATGATCGCCAAGTTCAAAGACGAGTTCGAAGCCCACATGGAGGCTCGGCGGACGGAAAGCTCCCCGGCGGGCGAGCTGGCCGGAGCGGCGGCATGACCGGCCTTTACAAGCGAAGGGCCGAAGGCCCGCAGCGTCACGGCCGCCTGGAGGGCGGACGTTCCAATCAGACCGCGGGACAGGATGTCCCGCGGAGGACCCTAAGAAAAAACCGTGGCAAGACCACGACCGTGGACGCATAGTCAGATGCCAAGACCCCAACCCCAAACCATCACCTTTACGATCGACGGCCGGGAGGTGGAAGCCCCGGAAAACGCGATGCTCGTGGACGCCGCCAAGCTGGGCGACGTCGAGATCCCGGTGTTCTGTTATGAGCCGAAACTGGGCGAGCCGGTCGGCGCCTGCCGGATGTGTTTGGTCGAGGTCGAGGGCATCCC
>DATJWI010000023.1:0-3133 GCA_035501375.1 Solirubrobacteraceae bacterium | reverse complement strand
CCCTCAAGCGAGACACCGTCAACGCCGATCAAGCTCTCATGGCGGCAATTGCTTTCACAGGCGTCCTCGGGGCCATCGTCGGCTCGTTCCTGAACGTCGTCGTTCACCGCTTGCCCAAACACGAATCTGTCGTCAAACCGGCTTCCAGGTGCCCGAGCTGCGGCGCCCATGTAAAGCCCTACGACAACATCCCAATTCTCTCCTGGCTCCTGCTGAAAGGCCGCTGCCGCGGTTGCGGCGAGCCGATATCTCCGCGCTACCCGTTCGTCGAGGCGCTCACCGCGATTCTCTGCGTCGGCGCCGTCATCGCGCAGCAAACAGCGGCCGGGGTCGCGCTCGGCATCGGCCTGATCCTGATCGCGATTCCGGCGGCTTTGATCGACCTGGAGTATCGGATCATCCCCAACAGCATCACCGCCCTGGGCGCCATATCGGCGATCGTGCTCGGCACCGCGCTCGACCCGTCCGGCGAGCCGGCACGCCTGATAGCGGGCGCCGCCGCCGCCGGCTTCCTGCTGCTCGCCGCGCTCGCATATCCGGGCGGGATGGGCATGGGCGACGTCAAGCTGGCGGGCGTCATGGGCCTCTTCCTCGGCGCCGCGGTCGCTCCCGCGATCCTGGTCGCGCTGCTGTCGGGGATCGCGGTCGGCGCCGTGATCGTCGCTCGCAAGGACGCCCAGGCCGGACGCAAGACGGCGGTCCCGTTCGGACCGTTCCTGGCGTTCGGCGCGATCGTCGCGATCTACTGGGGTGCGCAGCTCGTCGACCTCTACACCAACCATTTCTTGCACTGAGGCCAGGGGCCGCCTCCTCCGCTTCATCCAGGACTCAAGCGCGGGCTCGCAAGCGCCGATAGGCACCGTGATGAAGGTTCCCTCTTTGAAGATCGACCTAGGACGCCGTTCGGGCGCCAAGGCCGTCGTCGGCTTGGACATCCAGCCCGGCCACGTCGCCGCCGTGCAGGCTCGCGTCAACGGCCGGGTCGTGGCCGAGCGAGCGGCGGCGCTGCCCTTGCCGGCCGACACGATGCGCGAGGGCGAGGTGCTCGACGAGGACGCGCTCGCCGAGACCCTGCGCGAGCTGTTCGCGCAGGCGGGCCTGCCGAAGGAGGTCCGCTTCGGCGTCGCCAACCAGCGCGCCGTCCTGCGCACGCTCGAGCTTCCTCCGGTCACGGACGCCAAGGAACTCGACGCGGCCGTTCGCTTCCAGGCCCAGGAGCAGATCCCGATGCCGCTCGGCAACGCGACCCTCGACTTCAACCCTCTAGGTGTCCACGACACGCCCGACGGTCAGCGCCAGCAGGTGGTGCTGGTCGCGGCCCAGCGCGACATGGTCGCCAAGCTGCTCTCTGCCGTGCGATCGGCGGGCCTGCGCCCCGAAGGCGTCGACCTGTCGGCCTTCGCCCTGATCCGCTCGCTCTATCGGACCGACCCCGAGCACGAGGGCCGCGTGCTGTACCTGAACGTCGACGGCTTGACGAACATGGCGATAGCGGAGGGCCCGATCTGCCGCTTCACGCGCGTTGTCGGCGGCGGCCTCGAGGCGATGGCCGGCAACCTGGCCGAGCGCCTGACGATTCCCGTCATCGACGCCCGCGAGCAGGTCCTGAGCGCCGACCTGACGGGCGAGCCCGACGAGGAGGCCATCTCGGACGTGCGCTCGGTGCTCGAGAGCGGCATCCGCGAGATCGCCGGCGAGGTCCGCAACTCGCTCGACTTCCACCGCTCCCAGGAGGGCGGAGGCGAGGTCGACCGCGTCGTGCTGAGCGGCGCGGCGCTCGACGTCGCCGGCTTCGCCGACCTGTTGCAAACCGAGCTTGGGGTTCCGCTCGTGCGCGAGACCGTCGGTCTCGCCGACGATGGCCTCGAGGCTCTGAGCTCCGTCTCTCCCCAGCGCCTGGCGATCGCCGCCGGGCTGGCGGTCCAGGAGGGCCCAAGGTGAAGGCCGTAAACCTGATCCCGGTCGAGGAGCGCCGCGGTGGCTCGGGTCTGAGCGGCGGGCGCTCCGGCGGCGCCGTCTTCGCAGTCTTCGGCCTCCTCGCCGGCCTGGCGATCCTCGCGCTGCTCTACGGGACGGCATCCCACCAGATCTCGAACAGCAAGACCGAAGTCGCCTCGCTGCAGGCCCGCACCGCGCAGGCCCAGGCACGCGCGGCGGCGCTCTCCCCGTACACGAGCTTCGTGGCGATGCGCGAACAGCGCGAGCAGGCCGTCCAGCAACTCGTCGACTCGCGCTTCGATTGGGCCAAGGCCTTCCACGAACTCGGGCGCGTGCTGCCCGCCAACGTCTCGCTGACCTCGCTGAGCGGCACGATCGGGTCGAGCTCGGGCTCCTCCGGTTCGAGCTCCTCCACGAGCGCGGCCGCCAAAGCGGGCGCGGCCACCGGCGCCGCCTCGGTCTCCTCGGCGACCCCGCCCGGCAGCGTGCCGATCTTCACGCTCTCCGGCTGCACGACCAGCCAGGCCAGCGTCGCGATCGTGCTCGACAGGCTGCGCCTGATCGACGGCGTCCAGGAAGTAACGCTGCAGAGCTCGACCAAAGCCGGCGCCTCCGGCAGCGGTGGTGGCGGCGGTGGCGGCACGAGCGGCACCTGTGAAGGCAACGACGCCGTCTTCAACGTGACCGTCACGTTCCAAGCCCTGCCCACCGTCCCGACGTCGGGCTCCGGCTCGAACACGACCGTCGTCGCCACGACCTCCGCCACGGGCGCCGGCGCCGGCTCGGGAGCGCCACGATGACCGGGCGCGACCGCATCGTCGTCGTCTCGCTGGCCGCCGCCGCCATCCTGGTCGCGGTCTGGATGCTGGCCGTCTCGCCCGAGCGCAAGCAGGCGAGTCAGGCGGCCGGCGAAGTCTCGAGCGCCCAGGCTCAGCTGCAGAGCGCCGAAAGCCAGGTCGCGAGCGCCAGCGCGGCGCAGGCCAAGTACCAGGCGGCATACGCCGCGATCGTCAGCCTCGGCAAAGCCGTGCCAGCCAGCCAGGAAGTGCCGTCGCTGATCTACCAGCTGGCCCAGGCGACCGGCCAGAAGAACGTCGAATTCGCCTCGATCACCACCGGGTCGGGCGGCTCCAGCTCCAGCAGCTCCAGCTCGTCCTCGAGCGCGTCGACCGCCGCCGAGAGCGCCGGCTTCACG
>DATJWI010000022.1:0-9511 GCA_035501375.1 Solirubrobacteraceae bacterium | reverse complement strand
AGCCCGCCAAAGCCGGAACCGACGATTGCGATCCGGTGATGCTCGGCCATGTCCGTATCGCTCGTGTCTTGGCTCATCTGTTCAGGCCTCTCGTAGGACCCGCGCGCCGCGGGTCGGAATCGGGGTGATGTGATGATTGCGCACTCGCTCGCCGGCGCGCAGGGTCGTGCGCAGCGGGATCGCGCGCAAAGCGACCATCACCTGGCCAGGCCGGTGTCGTCGATCGCCATCGACGCGTCCCACGGCAGCGCCCTGATTGTGAACATCGGGCCGTACCGTCTCAGGCCCTGTGCCCGTGCCTGTTGTGCCGGTGCGTCCTGGTCGGGCGCGGGCTGACCGTCACGAGCGCGGCGCTGCTGGGCGCCAGATCGAGCGCCAGAACGCCCTCGCGCACCGGCAGCTTCGGCGGCTTCGTGCGCGGACCCCACACCCCGCGGGCTGTGACCTGGTCCCCGGCCAGAGCCACCCCGGCGGTCGCGTTCGGCGCCGGGGCCGTCAAGCGCAGGACCTGAGCGTAGGCCCGGCCGGTGCCCAGCCCCGTGAGGCGCACGTTCAGGGGACCCTTGCCCGACGGTTCGTCGTCGACCAAGACGATCTGGACCGTGCCCTTCGATCCGGCGAAGGCTCCCGCCACGAGGTTCGGCGCGGTGCTCGCCGGCGGGCCGCCGCTCACGAGTGACCCTTCTGTCGTAGGCGGGTTGCCCTGTACGGGCTGCGCGGGTTCTTCGGGCGAGGGCGCCGGTTCGCCGGGCGCCGGTCCCGGCCCGGTTGAGATCGTCGCCGGGACGGGGCGCTCGCCGACAAGCGACTTCGTCAAAAGCAGGGCGTACCACTCCGGCTGCGCCCTCAGCTCGCCCTTGGCGACAGCGCCCGGGTCGGGGGCGCACAGCGGCGTGTAGCCGGTGCAGTGCGTCGGATTTCCCTGCAGGTTCATGCCGGCCGCGCCCGCCGCCATCGCCTGTGTCAGGTAGCTGGTCGCCCACAGCGCCGACGCGAACGTGTCGCTGATCCCGGCCACGCCGCCGCACGAGACCGTGTTCGCCTCGTCGATCCGCAGCGCCACGTCGCGAGCCCTGGCGACAGTCAGGTAGGTCGCCAGGGAGTGCGCCTCCCGGTTTCGGGTCACCGGGCTCAGCAGCGTTTCGATCGAGGGCGGCGGCGTCTGGGCGCAGCCGAGCGGATAGTGATGACCGGTCAGAAACGCCGGCTCTTGGGAATACGCCTCCTCCTCGCCCCATTCCGGGAACACGCCCGATCCGGACACGTCCGGGCCGGCGATCGAGATATCCGGAGTGAGCGCCCCGATCGCTTCGCGGTAGGCGCCCACCTCTTCCTCATAGCCCTGGGCGATCCACGGCAATTCCCTGAAGCCGTGCCTGCCGTAGGCGTCGGGCTCGTTGCCGATCTCCACGGCCGCCAGATACGACCCGAGCGCGTGCTTGGCGGACGCCACCTCGCGAGCCGCCGCCTGTGGTTCGTAATGGGCCAAGCCGACCGTCAGCAGGACCTGCCAGCCCGAGCGCTTGGCCAGTTCGCCGAGAGCCTTCATGTCGGCCGGCCCGATCGCGCTCGATGCCCACGCCGGCCTCGGCGTTGTCGCGTCGGTCCAGCCGACGTTCTCGTCGGCCGTGATGCCGCCGAACCTCAGCATCCCCGGGCCCAAGGACTTCAACAAGGCCACCAGGTCGCCGCGGTGTGCCCACTGCACGATTTGGTTCAGCGCGGCCGCCTCGAAAGACATGCCCAGAAAGCGCTCCGGTACCGCCGGGCCCGGGGCCGTCGGGTCGATCGCGACTGTCACCGGGGTCGCTTGGGCTGCCCGGGCCGCTTGGGTCGTTCGCGCCGCTGCAGGGGTCGCCCAGGCTACGCGGGCCGCTTGGGTGGCAACGCTACGCGTGCGGGCCGCGCTGCTGTCAGCGGGCGTGGCCGTGCACAGCGCCAGCAACGTCGCGAGGGCGCAGGCAAACGATGCCGGCAGCCGTGCAATCGGATTGCGAGGCATACGCGCTCGGTCTTACCACGGATGCCTCGACGATGTGCCGCTTGTGCGCCGCATGACCACGGGCGCCTCGAGGGCGTGGCGGCCGGATGCGCGCGGCCACGACGCCTCCAAGGTTTGCCGCCCGCGACTGGCTACCTGCTCGAAGCGGGCTCCCACTGGAGCCCCAGCCGCCTGGCGAGCTGGCGCATGTCCTTCTGATCGGCCGGGCCCACGAGCGTGATCCCGACGCCGCCGCGTCCGGCGCGGCCGGTCCGGCCGACGCGATGAACATAGGCCTCGTCGTCCCCCGGCGGGTCGAAGTTGATCACGTGTGAGACGCCGTCGACGTCGATTCCACGTGCAGCGACATCGGTCGCGACCAGCGTGCTGACACGGCCGGCCTGAAAGCGAGACAGCGCCTGCTCGCGCTGGCGCTGGGACTTGTTGCCGTGGATCGCGACCGCTTCCACCCCGTGGGAGCCCAGCCTTTTGACCAGGCGATCCGCGCCGCGCTTGGTCCGAACGAACACGAGCGCCAGTTCGCGCTCGCGGCCAAGCTCGTCGACCAGCGTCTGCACCCGGCGGTCCGGCTGTGCCACCGGGACGAACCGGTGCTCCACCGCGGCGCCGCGCCGCTTCGGGTCGACGTGCTCGTGGGAGACCGCCCGCCGGGTGTAGCGCGCCGCCTGCTTGCCGGCGACACCCTCGAGCGTCGCCGAGAAGAACAGCGTCTGACGGGTCTGCGGGCAGGCCGCCACGATACGGTCGATAGCCGGGCGAAAGCCCATGTCGAGCATCCGGTCGGCCTCGTCCAGGACGAGGATCTTGATCGCCTCCAGCTTGAAGGTCCCCCGGCTCAGGAGGTCCTCCAGGCGACCGGGCGTCGCGACCAGGATGTGCGCCTTCGCCGCCCTGGCGGCCTGCGCCTGGATGCCGACTCCTCCGTAGACCGCCGTGGCGCGCAGGCCGCGCGCGTGAGCCAGCGGCTCGATCTCGGCGAGGATCTGGGTCGCCAGCTCGCGGGTAGGCGCCAGGATCAGCGCCGCCGGCCCGGAGTCGCGACGGTCGAGCAGCTCGACGATCGGGATGGCGAACGCGAGCGTCTTGCCGGAGCCCGTCGGCGACTTGACGAGGACGTCGCGCCCGGCGAGGACGTCCCCGAGCACGAGGCGCTGGACCGGGAAGGGCGAGGTGACGCCTCGGCGCGCGAGGGTGGCGGTGACCGTGCTCGATACGCCGAGCTCGGCGAAGGACTGCTTTGACATGTCTGTGTCTCCTGTGGCGGCGCTTGTGCCGCGTGCGGTTCGAAGGGTTGCGGCCAACCCGAAACCGCGTTCAGCGGGACTCAAGCAAGCTGCCTCACGGCCGAACGTCGACCGTGCAAAGCAGACGCTAGCAGAGCTCGTGGCCGCTACACTTACTAATGCGGATGCGTACGAGCGCCGGGAAATCGGCGCGGGTCGCTCGACTGAGCCCGACTCAGGCCGGATCCGCATCGACCAGATGGCCGTCCGGAGTTGTCGATCACCTCCGGAAGGCTTACCGCCCAGGAGCGTGCGGACATGCCCGGACCTCAACAGCTACGCCAGCAAGAGAAGCGTGAAGCAAAGCTGAAAGACATCGAGGAGCAGGTCTCTCAGGGCACGCTCCTGATCAGACAGATGACCGCCGCCGAGCGCAAGCGCTACCCGCCGAAGGATCCCGCGTCCCGGGGTCAGACGAAGCGACGCTGAACCGCGTCGGCGACCCGCGCACCGGCGCAGGCCGCACGGTTCCCGGCTACAACACCCGTTCCCGGCGCTGGGTGTCCTCGGCGTCGCTGATCGCCCAGCCGAGCCGCTCGATGAGCTGCTCCGCGTTGTGCTCGTTGTCGAGGTGTACCGAGTAAACGCTCTCTTCCATCAGGACGGGAGCAGCTTGGTCGGGAGTTGGATCGGTCGTGATGATGATCCTGGCCATAAGATCTCCCTGCTTGATCGTGGTTGGTATTCGATCCTGGCACGCTTCTCTGAGGGCAGGGTAAAGCGGGTCCGCGCGCAGCCGACGACCAAGCGCCGGCCGCGCGCGAGCGCCCTACTTGTCGTCGTCCGGCCTGCTCAGCGCTTTGCCGGCGCTGTGTACGACCTTGTGCAGGAAGTCGTACTGGGTATGAACCAGACGGTCGGCCATTTCCAAGGCCGCGTCGACGATCTCCTGCCGCCTGGACGGCCGCTCGCCGAGCGCCGGCAGGGTCTGGTCGACGGTGTCGACGAACTTTCGCACCGCCTCGATCGCCGCACGCTGCCCGGATTCGAGTGACTTGAGCACTTCCTCCGAGAGTTCGGTCGTCCGGTCGACCGGAATGGCCTTTCGCTTTTTCTCGACGATGCGCTCACTGGACGCTGGCGCCTTGCGTACCGGCGCGCGGGGCTTGGTCTTGGTCTGTGGCATTTCGAATCTGTCTCCTTGGGGGACGTGCCGCCCGTACAACTGGATTCACGGAAGCCGTTAAGCGTCTCCCGGTCGCGGGCCACGCTCGCAGCCGCCGCCTCTGGTTACGAGCGTATGCCCGGTCCCCGTCGATGGCATCCGTAGAGACCTCTGGCGTAGTCCGCGCAAGCTACGCGCCCAGGGTCATCGGTCTGCTGGCCTCGCCCTCAGGTCAAGCAGGCCCCAAGCAGGCATTTGCGCGCCCGCGGCGGCCAGCGTATAGCCAGGTCTGGATGTCAGCTGCGGGAGCAGGGCATTCGGCGCGCTCGGCCCCGTGTCGAGCGGGTAGCCTACCTCCCGCTCGACGACCAGGCGAACAGTCCAATCAGCCGCGCTCGATCCGGAACGTCTCGGTCAGCTCGGGCGGCTGCGCTTCGATTCCGGCCTGGGCGAAAGCCGGTCCGAGCTTGGTCTGGAAGAAGTCGTCGACGTGCTGTTGGGACTCCCAGACGTCAACCACGCGAACGCCTCCGTCGACCTCAGACGCGGTGTGCACGATGCAGCCCGGCGGTGGCCCCTCGCCGACGATGTCGACGAGCTTTTCGTAGTCCTCTCGCGAGGGAGCGGTAGTGATCAGAACCACTGGCATGCTGCCTCCTCTCATAAGCTTGGTCAGTCGCCTGAACACTAGCGATGGCGCCGTTCCGTCGGCGGTAATGCGAGCGCCGGACGCGAACGAAACCCGAACATGGGGCTGACAGCCCTGGTTGAGGCGCTGTTCGAGCCGGTGGCGCGGCGGGCGCGGCGGGAGGCGCTGAGGGTGGTGCAGACCGTGTAGCGCCGTCGACGATGCGAGGCGTCGGCGCTAGCCTATGACCATGCGGATCGAAGGGCATTACGACGCAGACGCGGACATAGCCTGGGTTCGCTTCGAGGGCTATGACGCGAGCACGGCTGTGGGCGAAGAGTCGGACACCGGCCTGCGGGAACTCGATCCGGTAACGGGGAGATCGTGGGTTTGTAGTTCTGGCAGGCGAGCCGCCGCCTGCCAGCGGAGTTCTTGCGCATGCTTCCGCCGCCGCAGGTCGAGGTCGCGGCGGCCTGAGTCTCTGCTTGCTCCGTCTGTCGCCGGGGCTATAGCTGATGTGCGCCTGAGGCCCGGCCGGCTACCGGGACGACCCCAGCGTCGCGCAATGCTCATGGACGAGCGCGTCGCGGCGGTCGCGCCTGCGCCCAGCCTTCTTCAGCGACGGCAGCTTCTGTGGCTTGCACAGCAGGCAGCCGGCACGGCGCTGCTTGGGCCGTCTCCGCTTGTGATTGGCCATAGGCCGCACGCTATCAAGACGGCCCGCGCCTACGGACAGTGTCCACAGTCATAGGCTCGGCCCTTCACCTGGCCAGTCCGATTCGGGAATGCCCGGTGTCGTCACGTACTCGGGATCGACACCTCAGGTTTCAAACAGGGAACGAAAGATCCTTGGAATGCGCTTGACAGGACAGCTCTCAAACCCATCGGTGATTCTGGCGGCGGCGCTCGAAGGATCGCTGGAGCGCTAGCGGGGATCGCTGCCGTAGGCGGCGGAGCGATGGCGTATTGCGGCGACGCGAACGGTCTTCTCGTCGTCTGAAAGCTGGTAGATGATCCGGTATGACCCCACTCGCAGCGAGTACAGGCCGCGAAGCCTGCCGCGCAACGGATAGCCGGCTCGCGGTTCTCGTTGGAGCAGGCCAAGTGCTTCCTCGGCGGCATCGATGAGCGGCCAGTCGAGCGCGAGGAGCTCGGCGCGCACGCGTCGCGCGAGTACCAGTCGAGCCACCGGCTATCTCGTCGCTCGTCTCTCCGCCAACTCACTGCGTAGGTCGCCGAACTCGACGGTTTCGCCGCGTGCGAGTTCGTCTATGCCTGCCTGTAGCGCTTCGAGGGTCGCTGCATCGGAGAGGATCTCGGCGGTCTCCTCGAGCGCGTCATACTCGTCGATCGGTACGAGTGCTGCTGTGGGTGTTCCGTTTCGTGTCACGACCACGTGATCACGTCGGTCGGCTACGTCGCGAAGGACCTCGGCCAGGTTACTGCGAAACTCGCGGACGGGGATGGTCTTCGTCATCGACAAGAGTGTACCAGATTGTGTACATCTCGATCGTGAGCACGCGAGCGCCGTCGCAGAAGCGCCCGGCGGCGGCTCGGCCTATGAGAGCACCGGGACGCGAACGAAACCCGAACATGGGGCTGACAGCCCTGGTTGAGGCGCTGTTCGAGCCGGTGGCACGGCGGGCACGGCGGGAGGCGTTGGAGGCTACGTAGAGCAATTCAGGCTCGCCGGCGAAGGCTTTGACATGTCAATGTAGGTCGGCGCTGCCGGGCGGGACGGCGAGGCGCCCGATTCATGCAGACAAGTGTATCGTCCGGGTAGGCGGTCGCCGGGACGATCGTGGGGGCGTGCGACAATTGGACTGTGACCAAGGCGGAGCTGCATGAGCTTGTGGATCGTCTGCCCGACGGCGCGGTCGACGGCGCTGCGATCCTCTTGGAGGAGATCGGCGACGGGCGTATCGATCCGGGGCAGGCGTGGTTCTGGACGCGGGAGTGGCAGGCGAGGGAGCGCGAGGCCGACGAGGATCTCGCGGCCGGCCGTGTCACGCGCTACGGCAGCGACGAGGAGTTCTTGGCCGCGCTGGACGAGCGCGCGACGCCGCTCGATGCCGACGCGTGAGGTTCTTGCGTCGTTTTGGCGCGATTGGGATCGGCTGACGCCGCAGCAGCGGCGAGCCTCATAGGGAACACAAGTCGGGAACACGGGCCGACCATCAAGCCTCCCAAGCTACCTGACTACGTCAATTTCTCCCTTAGACAAGCCAGATTCAGGGGAATGCCCCGTGCGGGACTCGAACCCGCCCCACCGGATTAAAAGTCCGGCGCTCTACCAGATGAGCTAACGGGGCCAGCGGTCGTCAGTCTGGCAGATGGTGGCCGGCTTTGCGGGCGATGGCACGGGCGTGATTACGAGACGGGCTGTTCGGCGGCGGCCGCGTGGAGCAGGTCCTCGATCGTGGTCAGCTTCACGCGCGGCCGGCCGGCCGGCTCGCCGAGCGCTCGCTCACGGCTGTCGATCGATTCCCAGCCGGCATAGGTCACCAGGTCGGGCTGGCGCTCGCGCAGCATGGCCTCGACGGCGTCGGGATCTGGATTCTCGGGGGTGTGCGTGCGCGGTACGCGCTCGCTGGGATCGGCGTTCGCCACGGCGGCGTTGGCGGCAGGCGTCTCGCGGGCGGCGCCAAGGCCGGCCGCGGGCAGGTCGCTGAAGATCGAGTCGACTGTCTCTTGGGCGTCCTTCTTGTTGGTGCCGATCACTCCGGACGGGCCGCGCTTGATCCAGCCGACCACGTACTCGCCGGGGATCGGCTCGCCGGTCTCGGGGTCGAGCACGCGGCCTTGGCTATGCGGGATCGTGCCGGCACGCTCGTCGAAGGGGACGTCCGGGAGGCGGACGCCGCGGTAGCCGATCGCCCTGAACAAGAGGCCGGCCTCGATCGTCTCGTGCTCGTCGGTGGCCTTGGCCCTCACGCCGGCTGTAGCGGCGCCGGCCGTCGGGGCGCCGGAAGCGGGCTCCTCGACGGCAACCAAGCGGTTACGGACGAAGTCGACCGAGCCGAGGCGGCCATCCGGGCCGGGGCGCAGCTCGGTCGGCGAGAGCAGGAACCTCAGGACGACGCGCTTGGCCTTGCCGGCCGGTGGTTTGGCGGCGTAGGCGCGCAGCAGCTCGACGTTGCGCCTGGAGGTCGCGTCATCGGCGGCGGCCGGGTCTTGTACGGCCAGGGCCGCCTCCAGCTCGCCTTGGTGGACGATGACATCGGCGTCGGCCAGGTCGCCGAGCTCGCGTAGCTCCGGGTTGGTGAACGCCGCCTGGGCAGGCCCCCTGCGGCCCACGACGACGACCTCGCTGATACTGGACTCGGCGAGGATCTCCAGGGCGTGGTCGGCCGTGTCGGTGGGCGCCAGCTCGGCTGGGGCGAGCACCAGCATCCTGGCCACGTCGAGGGCTACGTTTCCGTTTCCGATCACGACCGCGCGCTCGGCCGACAGCAGGTCGACCTCGAGGTCGGTGTGGTCAGGGTGGCCGTTGTACCAGCCGACGAACTCGGTGGCCGCATGCGAGCCGGCCAACTCTTCGCCGGGAACGTCGAGCGGGCGGTTTGAGGGCGAGCCGGTGGCGTAGACGACCGCGTGGTAATGGGCCAAGAGCTCGTCGCGGGAGACGTGCTCGCCGAAGGTCAGGTTGCCGTAGAACCTGAACCTCGGGTGGGCGGCCGTGCGCTCGTAGATTCTTGTGACCGACTTGATCTTCGGGTGGTCGGGCGCCACGCCCGAGCGTACGAGGCCCCACGGGGTCGGCAAGCGCTCGAACATGTCGACCTCGAAGCGTTCTGAGGGCTCGGCCAAGAGGTGGCCGGCGGTGTAGAAGCCAGCCGGGCCCGAGCCGATCACGGCGACGCGAAGCGGAGTCGCGTGCGCGGGGTCGCCTGGTGGCGTGCCGGCTGGCGGTAGGTCGCTCGGCGGCGGAGCGTTTGTGGCGTGGTTTGGAACGTCTGTCATCGGCGGTCTTCGGGATGGGCGCGGCCCGACTCGAACGGGCGACATCCTCGGTGTAAACGAGGTGCTCTGGCCAACTGAGCTACGCGCCCTTGGCCGGGGAGCTAGAAGGCTAGCGTGCCTGCGAAGCTGTGAGGGTGAGCAGAGCGGTCCGGATCGGGGTGATCGTGTTCGCGGTCGCGGCGATCCTGGTGGCGCTCGTGCAGCTGATCGGCCCGGCGGTCGCGGCCAAAGTCGTGGAACAGAAGGTCGATAGGTACGGGATCGTGAACAACGTTACCGTCAAAGCTTGGCCGGCGGTGAAGCTGCTGTGGCGTGAAGCCGACGAAGTGGACGTCGACGCCGGGACCCTGACTATGAGCCCCGAACAGGCGGTCTCGCTCCTTGGCGAAGGCAAGGGCACGAGCACGGTTCACGCGCGCGCGCGGGTCGTCGTCCTGGGAGGCCTGCGTTTGACAAACGTAGGGTTCGACAAGAACGGGTCCGAACTGAAAGCCGAAGGGACGGTCAGCGAACCAGACATCGCCAAGGTA
>DATJWI010000021.1:0-6725 GCA_035501375.1 Solirubrobacteraceae bacterium | reverse complement strand
AGCGGCAGCCGGACCGCGGTTAAGTACTGGCCACCGAGGTGGACGGCAGGTCGAAGGGGATGTATGGCCCCTGCGGCGACACACACGCGCGCGTCACACGCGCGCGCGGGCAGCCACGAACAGGAACACACGCACACCCAGGAGCCGACCGACGCGCTCGCGCCGCACAGCGCGCTCGCACCGAGCGACGCGCCTGCACCGAACAACGCCTCGCGCGCGAGCGCGAGCAGCCCCAAACGGGAAAGCACGAACACCCGAGGGGAGCCTGCCGGTCCCACACAAAAACCAGCCCCACGCGCGCGCGCGAGCAGCCCCGAACGGGAACACACCGGCACCCGAACACGCCGCCTGGGCTGGGCGTTCGCCGCCCTCGGGGCCTACCTGGCGATCTATCTGAGCTGGCAGCTGTGGCACTGGTTGCCGGGCAAGCAGCAGCTCGGGCAGGCGTTCCTGCTGCCACCCGACGCGCTCGCGCTGGCGGTGGCGCTCCTGGCGGCGAGGCGCTGTGGGGCCGCACCGAGGCTGCGCTCGTTCTGGCTGCTGATGAGCGCCGCTATCGCCGCCGAGCTGATCGCGGACGCCCTCTTGCTGCGCAACGTAGCGATCCACGTGAAGCCGCCGTTCCCGACGCCGGCGGACCCTTTCTTCCTGGCCTTCTACATGCTTCTGCTCGCGGCGCTGCTGCGTGTGCCGGTCGCGAAAATCAGCTTCGGCAAGCGCCTGCAGATGGCGATCGACGGCGCGACGATCGTGATCGGCGGCGGCGCGGTCGTATGGTATCTGGTGCTCGGCCCCACCGCCGAGGCCGGCGGCCAGGACACCCTCGCGACAGCCGTGTCTGTCGCCTATCCGATGGGCGACCTGATCCTGCTGGCCGGCCTGGCGGCGGTGCTGCTGCGCAGCAGTCCGGCGATCCTGCGGACCCCGCTCCTGCTGATCGCGGCGGGAATGTCAGCCTCGATCGTGGCCGACGCCGTCTACGGATATGGCGTTCTGCACGGCACCTACACGAACGGAGATCCGATCGACACGCTGTACGTGGCCGAGTTCCTGCTGTTCGCGCTGGCCGCGATCGCACAGCTTCGACCGGGCAGCCTGGAATATCTGGGCCCAGGCGATCCGAACGCAATCGCCCTGGGGCAAGGCGATCAGAACGCAATCGATCCATTCGCGCGCGCGCGCGAATGGCGCCAGCCGGCGCCTCGTGCCAGCTGGCTGCCTTACGTGAGCGTGGCGACGGCGTTCGGCATCCTGTTCGGGGTCGAGCTCGAGGGCCCATTCTTCCCGAACGTCAGCCTCGTGCTGATCGCGGCCGTGCTGGCGGCCCTCGTGGCCACCAGGCAGTACCTGGCCCAGCGCGAGCTGGTTCAGGCCCAGGCGGCGCTGAGGGAGTCGGAGCGGGTCAAGGACGAGTTCCTGTCGATCGCGGGCCACGAGCTGCGAACGCCTCTGACCTCGATCAGGGGCTCGCTGGGGCTCTTGGAGGCGGGTGTCCTCGGGCCACTGCCCGGGGACGCGGCCAACATGGTCGCGATCGCGCTCGTCAACACCGACCGGCTGGTGCGGCTGGTCAACGATGTGCTCGACGTCGAGCGCATGGCCGCCGGCGGGCTCAAGCTGCATCTGGTGAAGGCTGACGCGGGCGAGTTGGTCGAGCAGTCGCTGCAGGCCATCCGAGCGAGCGCCGACGCGGCCGGGGTGAGGCTGTGCGCGCACGCGGCCCCGATCGCGGTGCTGGCCGACCCGGACAGGGTGGTGCAGGTGCTGGTGAACCTGATCGGCAACGCCGTCAAGTTCTCGGAGCCCGGCGGAGTCGTGGACGTGACTGTGGCTGGCGACGAAGAAGGCGCGCTGTTCTCGGTCCACGACACCGGCAGGGGCATTCCGGAGGACAGCCTGGCGAACGTGTTCGAGCGCTTCCGACAGGTCGACGCCTCGGACGCTCGCGAGCGCGGCGGCACCGGCCTGGGACTGCCGATCGCCAGGGGCATCGTCGAGCAGCACGGTGGGCGCATATGGGTCGACAGCGCGGTCGGCGAAGGCAGCACGTTCCGCTTCACGCTGCTCCCTGCCGAGACGGGCCTGGAGGCCTCCCCGGCGATGTATCGCGACAGCCTCACGGGAATGGACCTCAGTGCCCCCACGGAGGCAATCGGAGCATGAGCCGTCGACTGCTGCTCGTGGACGACGCGCCGGACATCCGGGCGATCGCCGGGGTCAGCCTCGAACGGGTGGGCGACTGGAGCGTCGTGACGGCCGCCTCGGGCCAAGAGGCTATCGATGCCCTGGCCCACGACGGGCCGTTCGACGCGGTCGTGCTCGACGTGATGATGCCGGGCATGGACGGGCCGGCGACGTTGGCGGGGCTGCGCCGGCGGGGCCTGGGCGGCGCGCCCGTGGTCTTCCTGACCGCCAAGACGCAAGCCTCCGAGCGCAGGCGGCTGGAGGCGATGGGCGTCGCCGGGGTGATCTTCAAGCCGTTCGACCCGATCGCGATGCCATCGGAGCTGGACCGGATCGTGGCAGGGGGCGATCATTAGCTTTACCCATTTCAGTAAATAAAACTTGCAAAATGGACTGTATCTCAATCTGGAGGAGGTGATAGCCTGATAACGGTGAAAGGACTGGAATGTGGAACTCCGGTCTGAAGGGTAGAGACCGAAGATCCAGCCGGCAGGGAATCGCCGTCGAGGCCGGTTCGTCAGCCGGGTCGCGAGAGCTGGCGGCGCACACCGCCCAGCTGGAGTCCCAGGCGGCCCTGTTGGAGCTGGCCCCCGACGCGATCGTGGGCATCGGCGCTGACGGCGCGATCACGATGGCCAACGCCCAGGTCCAGGCGCTGTTCGGCTACGAGCGCGAGGGGCTGGTGGGCCAGTCGGTGGAGGTGCTGGTGCCCGAGCGCTTCCGCGGCGGCCACGCCGGCCACAGGGAGGGCTACTTCGCCGACCCGCGGACACGGCCGATGGGCGCCGGCCTGGAGCTGTACGGGCGCCGGCGCGACGGCAGCGAGTTCCCAGCCGAGATCAGCCTGTCGAGCATCCAGACCGAGGATGGGACGCTGGCGATCGCCGCCGTCAGGGACATCAGCGAACGCGTGGTGGCCGCGCGCGAGCGCGAGCGCCTGGAGGCCGAGGCCGAGCGCGAGCGGTTGCGCAACCAGCTGCACCAGGCCCAGCGCCTGGAGAGCCTCGGCCAGCTGGCGGGCGGGATCGCCCACGACTTCAACAATCTGCTGGCTGTGATCATCAACTACGCGGCGTTCGTGGCCGAAGACCTGAAGGCCGAGACGATCGCCCCGGAGCGGCGCAGGTCGATGAAAGACGACGTCGAGCAGATCAGCCTCGCCGCCGAGAAGGCCGCGCACCTGACCCATCAGTTGCTGGCCTTCGCCAGGCGCGAGGTCGTGCAGCCGGAGGTCGTGGACGTCAACGGCGTGGTGCGCGCGGTCGAGCGCCTGTTGCAGCGCACGCTCGGGGAGCACGTCCAGCTGCGCAGTTCGCTGGCGGAGGATCTGCCGCCGGTGCTGATCGACGTCGGCCAGCTCGAGCAGGTGATCGTCAACCTGGCGGTCAACGCCCGCGACGCGATGCCCGACGGTGGTGAGCTGCGGATCGACACGGCCGTCTTCGAGGTCGACGAGCATTACGCGGTCTCCAGGCCAGAGCTGAAACCCGGCCCGCACGTGCGGGTGCGGGTCAGCGACAGCGGCGTGGGCATGGACGAGGAGACGATCGGACGCGCGTTCGACCCCTTCTACACGACCAAGCCCCCCGGCCAGGGGACCGGCCTGGGCCTGGCGACCGTTTACGGGATCATCCAGCAGGCGGGCGGGCGAGCCCAGATCTACTCGGAGATCGGGGTCGGCACGACGTTCACGATCCTGCTGCCGGCGACGGTCCCGGGGGAGCGCGCGGACGAGCCCCGGCAGGAAGCCGTCCCGGCCAGGGGCGAGGCGACGGTGCTGCTCGTCGAGGACGAGCAGGCCCTGCGCGAGGTGACCCACCGGATCCTGGCCGGTGCCGGCTACGAGGTGATCGTCGCGGCCAACGGCCCGGAGGCGCTGCGGGCGGTGAGCGAGCACGACGGGAGGATCGACCTGGTGCTCAGCGACGTGGTCATGCCGCAGATGCCAGGCCCCGAGCTGGTGCGCCGGCTGCTGTCCGAGCGCCCCGGCACGCGCGTGCTGCTGATGTCGGGCTTCGCCCAGCCGATCCTCGACTCGGGCGGACATCTGGAGGAGGGCACGACCCTGATCGAGAAGCCGTTCTCGGGGCCGTCCCTGCTGGCGAAGATCGCCGAGATCCTGGAGCGCGCGGAGTGATCGCCGATGCGAAATGGACCGGAGCGATCGCCGGTTCTCGACGGATTGGGGCCGTCGCAACAGCCGGAGAGAGGTGAGCCGAGATGCCCGAGCTGCTGATCGCCGATGACGAGGAGGCGCTGCGCCGCTGGCAGGAACGCGTGGTGCGCGAGCAGGGCGGCTACTCGTGCGACGGCGCCGGCGACGCCGTCGCGGTGCGCAGGCGACTGCAGGAGAACAGCTACCAGCTGGCTTTGCTCGACGTGAACATGCCGGGCGAATCCGGCATCGAGCTGCTCAGCCACATCCGCTCGAACCACCCGGACGTCGCCGTGCTGATGGTCACGGGCGAGGACTCGACCGAGCTGGCGTTGACCGCGATCGAGCAGGGCGCCTACGGCTATTTGATCAAGCCGGTAGCGGCCGGCGAGCTGTTGATCAACGTCGCCAACGCCCTGCACCGCCGCCGCGGCGAGCTGCGCAACCAGCGTCTGATGGAGCGCCTGCGCGAGACCGCCGACGAGCGCGGTCACAAGCTGGAGGAGGCCCTCCAGGATCTGGAGCTCTCCGAGCACAAGGTCTGGGCCTCCCAGGCCGAGACGATCTTCAGGCTCGCCCGGATGGTCGAGTTCAGGGACGAGGAGACCGGCCAGCACCTGCACCGGATGAGCTCCTACTGCGAGATCCTGGCCCGCAAGATCGGTTGGGACGAGCAGCGACGCGAGCAGATCAGGCTGGCAAGCCAACTGCACGACGTCGGCAAGGTCGCGGTCCCCGACAGCATCCTGCTCAAGCCTGGCAAGCTGACCGACGAGGAGTTCGACGTCATCAAGGGCCACGCCGAGGTCGGCTACCGGATGCTGGCCGGCTCGGCCTCCGAGGTCGTGCGGATGGGCGCTGAGATCGCCAGGACCCATCACGAGCGCTGGGATGGCAAGGGCTACCAGCGGGGCCTGATGGGCGAGGAGATCCCGGTCGAGGGCCGGATCGCGGCGGTCGCCGACGTGTTCGACGCGCTCACCAGCGACCGTGTCTACAGATCGGCGCTGCCGGTCAAGTCGGCCATCGAGATGATGCGCGACGAGCGCGGCGCCCACTTCGACCCCGACCTCCTGGACGCGTTCCTGGGCGCCCTCGACGAGGTCGAGGCGATCCGCCGGGCGTATGCGGACTGAGACAGCCGGAGTGGTGGCCGACACCGCCAGGCTGGGGCGGCCAAACACCGGCGGCCGGCCGGCGACCGCCACCGCTCAGGCGGCCCAGCCGCGATCCGTGAAGGCGCTCGACTCGGGCGGCCCCCCCGCGCGCCCGCCCCGAGGTGAGCGCAGCGCCTCCCCGATCGCGACCCGCAGCTCCTCGAGCGTGAACGGCTTGACCAGCGCGGCCGCGAACCGGACCCCGAGCCACTCCAACTCGGGCGGCGGGGCCGCCACGCTCACGCTGATCAAGGGCAGCGTCGGGTCGACCAGGCGGGCCGCCTGCGCCAGGACCGCGCCGATCGGGTCGGCCGGCTCGACGAGGAAGGCGTCGGCGCTCCTCAGTTGCTCGGGCGATGGAGCCGTCGCGGCGACCGGCTTGTGGCCGAGCCTGACGACCATCTGCTCCAACAAGCGCCTGACGTCGGGATGGGACTCGCTGATCAATATCGCTGCCATGGGCCAATGATGTGTGGCGGGTGTCTGAGCCCGGTGGCGGTCCGGTATGAGGCCGGTATGAGTGAGCGCGTGTGGAGCGGCCCGTGAGCGCCGGCAAGGTCCTGGTCGTCGACGACGACCCGGTCACCAGGGACCTTCTGCGCGGCGTCCTGACCAGGGCCGGCCACGACGTCAGGGAGGCGCCCGACGGTCGCGCCGGGCTGCGGGCTTTGTACGAGCGCACGCCCGATCTCGTCGTCCTCGATGTCGAGATGCCCGAGCTGGATGGCTGGCAGACGCTCGAACGGATCAGGGAGGTCAGCGACGTGCCGGTCCTGATGTTGACCGCCCGGGAGACCGAGCTCGAGAAGGTCAGGGGCCTGCGGGGCGGCGCCGACGACTACGTGGTCAAGCCGTTCGGCCACCAGGAGCTGCTCGCGCGGATCGCCGTCCTACTGCGGCGGCGCGGCGGCGAGAGTCACGGCGCGGGCCGGGAGCTGTATGCCGACCGGCGCGTCGAGATCGACCACGCCCGCCGCCACGTCAGCTGCGATGGCCGCCAGGTGACGTTGACCCCCCTCGAGTTCAGGCTGCTCAGCGCATTCGTGGCGCACCCGAACCAGGTCCTCAGCAGGGACCAGCTGCTGGAGCTTGTCTGGGGCGACGAGTTCGGCGCCTCACCCGGCCAGGTCAAGCTCTATGTCGGCTATCTGCGCCACAAGCTCGACCCCGAGGCGCCGTTGAAGACCCCGATCGAGACCGTCCGCGGGTTCGGCTACATGTACCGGCGC
>DATJWI010000020.1:0-3317 GCA_035501375.1 Solirubrobacteraceae bacterium | reverse complement strand
TATCGTCAGGGTGGCCGTCCCGCGCGAGCAGGACGCCGAGGCCTTGAAGACGATCGTCGCCGGGTCGCCGATCGCGGTGATCGCCGACATCCACTTCAACCACACGCTGGCCTTGAAGGCGATCGAGGCGGGGGCCCATTGCGTGCGGTTGAACCCGGGCAACATCGGGGGGCCCGAGAAGGTCGCCGAGGTGATCGCGTTGGCCAAGCAGCGCGGCACGCCGCTACGGGTCGGCGTCAACTCGGGCTCTTTGCCGAAGCATTTGAGGCAGCTCGAGTACGACAATCCGGTCGAGGCGCTCGTTACCGCCGCGATCGAGACGGTCCAGCTGATGGAGCGTCTGGACTTCGAGAACTTCAAGGTCTCGATGAAGTCGACGTCCGTGCCGAACACGATCGCCTCCAACAGGATGCTCGCCGAGCGGATCCCGTACCCGTTGCATTTGGGCGTCACCGAGGCCGGCACGAAGTGGTCGGGCTCCTTGAAGTCGGCCGTCGGCCTGGGCACGCTGTTGGCGGACGGGATCGGCGACACGATCCGGATCTCACTGTCGACGTTCCACGCCGAGGAGGAGGTAAAAGTCGCCTGGGAGATCCTGAAGGCTTTGAAGCTGCGCGAGCGCGGGCCCGACCTGATCGCCTGCCCGACGTGCGGGCGCTTGCAGTTCGACATGGACTCGGTCGTGGTCGAAGTCGAGCGCCGTCTCGAAGCCTACGAGGACCCGATCGAGGTCTCGGTTCTCGGCTGCGCCGTCAACGGCATCGGCGAGGCCAGGCACGCCGACTTCGGGATCACGGGCGCCAAAGACATGGGCATGATCTACTCGAAGGGCGAGCCTTTGAAGAAGGTGCCGACCGATCAGCTCGTCGACGAGCTGTTCAAGGAGATCGACCGCTACTACGCGTCCGGCAAGACCGTCCAGCGCGACGAGCAAGCGGCGGAGGAGGCGCGGCGCTGGCTCGCCGAGAACGAGGACGACACCCAGATGACCCCCGAGCGCGTCGCCGCCCTGGAGGCTGCCGCGGCACAGGAGGCCGACGACGTCTTGGAGTCGATGCTCGAGCCCGCCGGGGCCGGCGCATCGCTCGACGAGGCCACCTCACCGGTCGCCGGTCGCAGGTTCAGCCGGAACTGAGCTCATCCTGCTGTTCGGGTGACGCATGCGTCACCCGCCAACCCGCCACATGTGGCGGGTGACCCCTCGCGTATGCGCGAGGGGTCCCACAAAAGACTTACGAAACCGCCGCGAACCGCTCGGCGACCTTCTGCCAGTTGACGACGTTCCACCAGGCGTCGATGTAGTCGGGCCGGCGGTTCTGGTAGGCCAGGTAGTAGGCGTGCTCCCAGACGTCTACGCCCAAGAGCGGTGTCTTGCCGTCGGAGAGCGGGGTGTCCTGGTTGGCCGAGCCGACGATCGCAAGACCCGAGCCGTCGTGTACGAGCCAGGACCAGCCGGAGCCGAACTGGTTGACGCCCGTTTCCTTGAGCTTGGCCTGGAAGTCTGAGAACGAGCCGAAGGCGGCGTCGATCGCGCTCGCCAAGTCGCCGGTCGGCGCGCCGCCGCTGGCCGATCTTTGATCGGTCGGCGACATGGACTCCCAGAAGAGCGTGTGGTTGTAGTGGCCGCCGGCGTTGTTTTTGACGGGGCCCTTCGTCTCGCCGAGGCTGTCGAGGTTCTGGAGGACCTCCTCGACCGGCTTCTCGGCCCACTCGGTGCCCGCCAGCGCGGCGTTGGCCTTGTCGACGTAAGCCTGGTGGTGCTTGTCGTGGTGGAATTCCATCGTCGCCTTGTCGATGTGCGGCTCCAGCGCGTCGTAGGCGTACGGGAGCGGCGGAACTGTGTAGGCCATGGGGCGACTCCTTGTCGGGTTCTCGATCGTTTGGTCGGGTGTGCGAGCTGTTCTATCAAAGGGGCGGCTAGGCTCTGCCCTCACGATGCCGAGACTGTCCGCATATCTGTTGCCCACCGAGAAGCAGGCTCCAGCCGACGCGGAGGCGGTCTCGCACAAGCTGATGGTCAGGGCCGGCCTGATCAGGCAGATGGGCGCCGGCATGTGGACGTGGCTGCCGGCAGGCTGGAGGGTGCACCAGAAGGTCGTCGAAATCGTGCGCCAGGAGATGGACGCGATCGGCGGGCAGGAGATGCTGATGCCGGTCCTGCAGCCGGCCGAGCCGTGGCGCAAGACCGGCCGCCTTGAGATCGAGGAGCTGTTCAAGCTGCAGGACCGCAAGGGCTCGGAGCTGGTCCTGGCGATGACCCACGAGGAGGCCGTCACCTTTCACGCCGCCCAGACGATCCGTTCTTACCGCGATTTGCCCCAGATCCTGTACCACTTCCAGGTCAAGGAGCGCGACGAGCCGCGGCCGAGGGCGGGCGTGCTGAGGACCAGGGAGTTCGTGATGAAGGACTCCTACTCGTTCGACCGCGACCAGGCCGGCATGGAGCGCAGCTACGAGTGGCACGTCGGCGCGTACGACCGCATCTTCGCGCGCACCGGCCTTCGCTTTTACAGGGTCGAGGGAGATGTCGGCATGATGGGCGGCGTCGGCGCCCACGAGTACATGGCCCCGTGCGCGGCCGGCGAGGATCGGGTCGTGCTGACCGAGTCCGGGTACGCCGCCAACGCGGAGATCGTGCAGGCGAAGCTCGGCAAGGAGGAGCTGCGCGACGGGGATCTCTTCGAAGGCGAGTCGATCAGACTGGAGAAGGCGATCGAGGTCGCCAACATCTTCAAGCTCGGCACCCGTTACTCCGAGCCGCTGGGAGCTGGTTATCTGGATGAGAACGGACAGGAGCGACCCGTCTGGATGGCCTCTTACGGGATCGGCCCGGCGCGTATCGTGGCCGCCGCGGTCGAGCAGTACGCCGACGAGCACGGCATCTCATGGCCGCTTGCCTTGGCTCCGTTCACCGTGCATCTCGTCGCCTTGGGCAAGCCAGGCTCTCCCGAGCACGACGCCGCCGAGAGTGTCTACGAGGCTCTGGGAGAGGGCGGTATCGAGACGCTGTACGACGATCGCGACCTCGGCCCGGGCGAGAAGTTCGCGGACGCCGAGCTGGTCGGCTGTCCGCTGCGCCTGACCGTCGGTCGGCGGTCCCTGGAGTCGAACGAAATCGAGGTCCAGGTCAGGCGCGGGCGAATCGAGGCCCCTGGAATACCGTTGGCCGGCGGACCCGATGGGCTGGCCCGGGCGGTGGGCGAGCTGTGCCGGGGCCTCCCCTAGAGCGTCCGGGAGGCGACCGCGGAACGGTCGGCGCCCCGGCCGCCGGGAACACGCCGGGTCATGCGCCTGGCCACGCCCGCGCAGGCACGGCC
>DATJWI010000019.1:0-2119 GCA_035501375.1 Solirubrobacteraceae bacterium | reverse complement strand
CGGCCACCCTGACGATATCGGCGCCCGCCTCGGCTACGGTCTTTATCTGGGCCATCGTGGCGGCCAGGTTGGCGGTCTCGGTCTTGGTCATCGTCTGGACCGCGACCGGCGCGCCACCGCCGATCGCTACGCCGCCCACTTTGATCTGGCGCTCGGAAGCCATATAACCCTGATTCTACGATGCCCGAGCCCCGGCCCGACGTGTATGCCACCGCAAGGGGCCCCTTCGCGAAGATCGCCTCCCCCCTGGCCGCCCGCGCGCGTGCGCGCCGCCACTCGAAGTTCTTTGCGCTGGTCGGTCTGCGGCCTGGGGCCCGCGTGCTGGACGTCGGCTGTGGGGCGCTCGGGCTGCGCGGCCTGGAGCCCGATCTCGACATCACCGGCGTGGACCTCGCCGAGCGCCCGGACTATCCGGGGCCGTTCGTGCGGGCGGACGCCGCCGAGGGCCTGCCGTTCGCGGAGAACGAGTTCGACCTCATCTACAGCTCGTCCGTGATCGAGCACGTCCCGCCCGCGCGCCGCGCTTCGTTCGCCTCAGAGGTCAGGCGGGTCGGCAAGGGCTGGTTCATACAGACCCCGGCCCGGTCCTTCCCAATCGAGCCGCACTCGCTGTTGCCGTTCGCGCACTGGCTGCCCCCTCGCGCACGCAGGCCCTACTGGCGTTTCGGGGCAGCAGGCGATTGGGAGGAGATACAGCTGTTGGGCCGCCGCGAGCTGGAGGCGCTGTTCGGGCCGGCCCAGGCCGAGCGGTTCGGGCCCCTCGTCAAGAGCTGGGTCTGTGTGCGCGCGCCCGCGTGAGCCCGTCCCTGCCGAGGCCGCGCCGGCCGCGCGCAGGCGCGGGCGGTCAACCGCCCAGGCGGCTGATGTCGTTGGACAGGCCGTTGATGAACAGGAACACGAACAGGACGATCCCGACAGAGCTGTAGCGCCACATGGCGTTCACCGAGATGCGCCGCCCGCGCAGCTTCTCGCCCAGCGCCCAAACGACGTGGCCGCCGTCGAGCGGCAGGAACGGGAACAGGTTGACGACCGCCAAGACCAGCGAGATGAACGCGAGGATGACCAGGCCATAGCCGGCGCCGGCGGCGACCGCTTCGTCGGCGACCTCGCTGATGCCGATGATCGTGTGCACTTCGCTGCGCCGCTTCGAGCTCGTGAACGCCCGGCCGATGCCCGAGACGAGGCTCTTGGTCGTGGTCCACATCTCGTGCAGGGCCACCCCGGCGGCAGCCAGCGGGCCGAAACGCTTGGGGGCTTCGCCGAAATCGAACCCGACCAACATCCGCTTGGCTTCGGCGTCATAGCGCGGGTAGACCGACAGCGCCAGCGTCCGGCCGTCCCGCTTGACCGTCAACCTGACGGGCGTGCTCGCGCGACAGTCGCCCGTCGGGGCGCCCGCGCAACGGTGGCCCGCGATCGCCCGTTGCGCCGAAAGGACCGTCACCGTCCGCCCGTCAACCGCGACGATCTGATCGCCCGGCTTCAGCGTCCCGTCGGCGGGCTGGCCCCGTAGGACCCTGTGCACGGAGGTCGTTGCAGTCCTTGTCTGGATCGACGGGTTCAGGTTTTCGAGTGTCCCGACGCCGTTCAGGTCGCCGACGACCAGGATCCCCCAAAAGATCAGGAACGCGATCAGCAGGTTCATCGCCGGCCCGGCCAGGATCACGACGATCCGCTTCCACGGCGCCTGGTTGCAGTACGCGCGTCTCGCGACCTCCGGCTCGGCGTTCTCGATCTCTTCCGGGGTCATACCGGTGATCTTCACGTAGCCGCCAGCGGGAATCGCCCCGATCATGTATTCGGTCTCGCCCTTCTTGACGCCGAACAGCTTGGGCGGGAAGAACAGCGAGAAGCGCTCGACCCGCATCCCCGTGGCCTGGCGACCACGAAGTGCCCGAACTCGTGCAGCACGATCAAAGCCACGATGCCGAGGATGGTCAGGACCCAGCTCATTTGGCTCCAGTGTGGCAGGCCCGCCTTTGGCTTCCTTAAGGCCACCGGGCCCGCTCTTTCGCGCCATGCCGCGAAGGCCGCCCAGCACGCGGTCTGTCTAGACGATCTCCAACGGAAGATCGGGATCGAGGCGACGAAGGTCGTCGGGATCGCTCGTGACGACCCC
>DATJWI010000018.1:0-2393 GCA_035501375.1 Solirubrobacteraceae bacterium | reverse complement strand
GTCGACGCCGTCCCGACGCACAGCCGGTAGAGGATCACGCAGGCGCCCACGATGATGGCGGCCGCCCCCAGCACCCAGAGGCGCATCCCACCGGCGCGGTACAGCCCATACGACAGCGCCTGCCAGAGCCACTCGTGGTTCGGCCAATACCCGCCCGCCGCGGTGTAGGAGTAGTGCTCGTCCAGCGGGACGTGCAGCGTCCGCCAGATCTCCTGCCCCGCCCGCAGATGCCACCAGCTGTCCCCCTGTGCCGGCATCAGGCAGGCAAACAGCGCCATGGCGCCGAAGAGCAGCCCCACCGTGAGCTGGCGGAAGGTCAGCCCGCGCGTCATCCGAGGATTACCGTATCACGCCCCCAAGCCTTGGGTTCAGGCGCGCTTTCTACGACCTTCCTGAAACCGCACGCCGTCGCAGGAGAACACGATGTCATCGGCTTTACCCATGACCCCGGCAGTCACCCGGGACTGGCGAACGATCACCTGGATGCAGGCCTCTGCGTCTCCTCGGTCAGATACCCGAGACGCGTCCTTCGCCAAGATCTCGGAGATCGTCCAATCCATGGCCGCACCACTCGATTCGATACGAAGTTCCTTCACGGCTCCGAAGGTCGCCACGATCGTTCTCACCCGATTCCAGGGTGGATAGTTGTAGTGCGAGATGACTAACCGCAGCTCCTTCGCCCCCGTGCAGCGCTGCGTCCCTATCGACGTAAATCGATCCCGAGAGCGCACCGCGATGGATTTGATGAACGCGTCGTGAAAGCCATTGTACTGGACTATCGCTTCCGACACGGACTGTGCGTCGCCCAAGACCACAGTCACGACCTGCGAACCTTCGTCAGCATGGCGGAACGATCCCCATTCTAGCCATGTACTTCGCCGCCGCAGGCGTGGGCGAGCCGTTGCAGCATCCGCCAAAGCGACGATTCTTATCTAGCTTGCACTGCGGCGGCGGCCCCTGATCGACCGTGCAAAAGTGCCAATGTCGGTCAGGAAGGTCACGTTGCCGTAGGCATCGTATCCATAGAGACACAGCGACCCGACGCGAGTTCGGCGGCCGAGAGGCGATCGCTCGGCGCGACGTTCGAGGCGGAGGCGGCCCGATCGCCGGGCGCGTGCTGGGAGCTCGTCATCGGCCCAGCGTGAGGCGTGCGCGCCGGAGCGCAGCGAGCGGAGCGGCGCTCGCGCGGTTCGCTTCTTAGCCGCCCTGTGGAGCGCCGCCCTCATCACCGAGGCCCGATTTTACTCGCGTCTGGCGGCTACGATTTTACTCGCGTCTGGCGGCTAAAGGAAAAGGGCCCGGCCCTCGTAGCTGGCCTTCGTCACGGCGCGCAGGCGGGGTCCAGGGTGCGCGTCAGCGCGACCGGCGGAGCGCAGCGGAGCCGGCTTGCCCTGGAAGCCGCCGAGCACCGTGGCACGCTCACCCTCGAGGGCCGGGACCGGCTTGCGGGGTCAGCGGCGGCGCGACCAGTAGTTTGGCTGGCGCTTGTGGTGGGTGACGGCGACGAGGACGACCTCGGCGTCGTTGACGCGGTAGATGAGGCTGAAAGGAAATCGACGGAGCACGTAGCGCTGATGGCGAGCGTCGATTCGCGGCCAGCGGTGCGGCGCCTGGACGATGCCGTTGAAGGCCGTCTCGACTGTGGTCAGGAATTCGTCGCCGAGGCCGGGCCTGGCGTCGTCGTACTCGTCGGCGGCATGGTTCATCTCCGTGCTGGCGCCGCGGAGGACTCTCGGCCGTCTCGGTGCTGCATCGACTCGCTCGCTCATGATCTATTCATAGCGAATCGATCGCGAGGCTCGGCGCTACGGGCCGGAGCGGCGGGCGCGACGCTGGGCGATCTGGGCCTGGACGTCGGACCACTCCAGCAGGTCGGCGGTGCCGGCGTCGATCTCGTCGCTGCGACGGCCGATCTCGTCGAGCCAGGCCTTCTCGATGTCCTTGCTGGCAAAGTCGCTCGGCAGGCTGGCGGCCAGCTCCTCGACCAGGTGCTCGCGCTCCTCGGTCGGGAGGCGCAGGGCCGCTTCGAGGATCTCTTTGGCGGCTGACGACATGCTCTCAGTTTACCTCGCTTCGCGGCGGCGGGCCCGGGTGGCGGTAGATCCCGGGTGCTCGACCCGCCGCCACCGTGCCGACGGCCGAGCGAGGCGACCTCGAGCGCGCGCCCCGACACCCGAGAGCCGCCGCGTGCCCCATCTGCCCGGCCCTCTGGCCTGCAAGCCGCAGGACGGCGCAGCCGGCGACCGGGGCCCGTGGTCGACGCCGATCCCCCCTGCCCGAAGGGCCGAGGGGCCGGTGGCCCGCAGGGCCACTCAGATCGGCCCCGAGCAGAGCGCCCCTCCCCCCTGGGGATTCCTTATGGAGGGGAGCGCGAAGCGCGCAGCGACAGGGGG
>DATJWI010000017.1:0-3107 GCA_035501375.1 Solirubrobacteraceae bacterium | reverse complement strand
CACGACGATCGCGAGGTTGGGCAGGAAGCCGATCAGCGGGATGTAGAGCGCCCTGATGCGAGCGGCGCTCACCTCGGCCTCGAAGACGCGTGTGCTGCGGTCGGAGAACTTGGCGAGCTCGTCGTCCTCGCGGGCGAAGATCTTGACGATGCGCGAACCGGTGACGTTCTCCTCGGCGGCGGCCGTCACGTCGGCGATCTTCTGCTGGACGTCCTTCAGGATCGGCTGCAGGCGCTGGCTGAAGCGGACGGTCACGATCAACAGGAGCGGCAGGAACGCCAGGCTCAGCAGTGCGAGCTGCCAGTTCAGGACGAACATGAGCACGGTCACCGCGATCATCGAGAAGATGTTGGTGGTGAAGAAGATGAGGCCGTACCCCAGGAACATGCGCACGTTCTGGATGTCGGCCATGGCGCGCGACATGAGCTGGCCGGTGGGCCAGCGGTCGAAGTAGGCGAAGGGCTGGCGCAGCAGGTGCGCCCACATGCGATTGCGCAGCTCGTACTCGATGTCGAGGCTGATCTTGCCGGTCGACAGGCGCCGAGCCACGGCGAAGCCGAAGCGCAGGGCGCCGACGCCGAGCAGGGCGAGGCCGTACCACACGAGCAGGCTCGTCTTGCCGGGGACGATCGCCTTGTTGATGACGCCCCGCGTGAGCCAGGGGATGGTGAGCGTCGCCAGCGTCTGCAGCAGTGCCGTGCTGAAGCCCACGAACACGAGCCACGGGTAGTCGGCCAGGAGTTTGGTGATGCGCCAGAAGGTCTTCATCGGTACGGCAAGCATACCCGGCACGAAACCGAGCGCCGGCGCTTGACTTGTCACGAGAGCAAATTGATAATGGTTCTCAAGTAAGTGCCTCGGTGGCAAACGGAAACCGGCGCGAGACCGGTGCTGCCCCGCAACTGTGACCGCTGACGAACGTCTTCCCGGCAGTGGTCATCCGGCTGCCCGCGCGAAGCTCCCCCACCACCGTATCCTCGCAGTGCCAGAGGCAACCCAACCAGATCAGGGAGACGCCATGCGCAGAGACGTAGAGACGCTGCCTCAGGGGCTCGGCCGCTCGGGCGGAGAGTCACGTGCCGGCGCCACAGACGGCCGAGGCTACGTGCACGTCTACACGGGGGACGGCAAGGGCAAGACCACGGCCGCCTTGGGACTGGCGGTTCGCGCCGCCGGTCACGGCAGGCGGGTCTGGATCGGTCAGTTCATGAAGGGTCGCCCCACGGGCGAGGTCGCCGCGCTGCACGACAACCCGCTGATCGTGGTCGAGCAGTTGGGCGATCCCCACTTCATCGGCCGCGGCGGGATCGGCACGGCGCACCGCCTACGCGCTGGTGAGGCCCTGGTCAGCGCGTTCGCCGCGCTCACCTCGCAAGAGAACGACCTCGTCGTATTCGACGAGCTCGACGTCGCCGTCTCGTTCGGCCTGCTCTCAGAGCAGGATTGCGTGGACCTGATCGAGGCGCGGCCGCCTCAGGTCGAGCTCGTGATCACCGGCCGCTGGGCGCCGCGGGCAGTGATCGCGCGCGCCGACCTGGTGACTGAGATGCGCGAGATCAAGCACTACTATCGCAGCGGAGTGCAGGCCCGGGCCGGGATCGAGTACTAGTGCGTGTCGAGGGCCGCAGCCGTTGCTTGAAAGGGAGGGCGAGATGCCGTACCGGTGGGTGAGCGCCGCCGAGGGTGCAGAAATCGACAACGTGATCGAACATGACGCCGGGCTGCGCTCGCTACGCGACGCCGCTCGCTTGCTGGCGGTCGGCACCGCCGTGATGCGCGTCGCTCTCGAGCGCGGCATCCTGCCGAACGCCTTCCAGACCCCTGTCGGCCACTGGCGCGTGCCGCTCGCCGACATTGTGGCGGCGCGCGCGGGGGAGCGGGGCGCGCTTTCTGTGGCGCAGCGGCGCCGGCCGGGCGAAAAGCCGCCGGGGGCGGGCGCCTTGAGGGCGCGCGGACGCGCGTGCAGGAGCCCACAGACCCCCGCCGGCCAGCGTCGCGCTCGCATCCTCGAGGCGCTGAGTGAACGAGGGGCGGTGCGCGTCTCCTCGCTCAGCGCCGCCCTGGGCGTGTCGCAGATGACGATCCGCCGGGACCTCGAGCGCCTCGATCGCGAGGGTCTGGCGCAGCGGGCGTTCGGCGGGGCCATCGTGCGCCGCTGACCCGATCAGGGATCCCAAGGTCGCGTTCGGTGGCGTGCTGGCCTCGAGTGCTGCGCGCCGGTCGCCGCGCCACGCTTGCGTTGCTCCGTGGGTGGGAAGATGCTGGTCGACCGGCGTCTCGCCGAAAGGAGCCAAGACCATGCTGTGCAGTCTCGCGACCAAGCTCGACCAGCAGCAGCTCGACAAGATCGGCGCGCTCGAGAAGGACCTGGGGGTACCAGTGCTGGCCTTCGCCTGTCATGCGGCGGAGCCTGCGGCCATCGACGGCGCCCAGGTAGCCAGGATCAAGGAGCTCGAGGGCACGCTCGGCGTCTCGCTGGTCGCGGTCAAGGGGTAGCCCCTGCCGGGCCCCCGAAGCACCGCGCAGCGATCTAGCCTTCAGGTGAGCGTAGCTTCGCTCCGCGTTCGCCTGCACTCGGGGCAGATGCCGTACACCTCGAGGATATGGCCATACACGGCAAATCCCGTCGTGGTTTCGAGCTGCCTCTCGAGATACTGGAGGTCGCCTTCGCCGTCGAAAGCGACGATCTTGCGGCAGACCCCGCAAATGAGCGGATGGGCGTGACCGACGGGTGGGGCAGTGTAACAGGGAGTGTCGCCGCTGACGTGGACGCTGAGGAGCAGGCCGAGCTCGACGAGCAGGGTGACCGCGCGGTAGACAGTCGCCTGGCCGATGCCCTGGGTCTGCAAAGCCTCTGCGGCTTCGGCGACGGTGCTGGCCCGGCCGACCGTCGCGAAGTACTCCCAGATCGCACGGCGCTGCCGCGTGAGTGGGATACCGCGAGCGGCGAAGACGTCGTCGATCGAGGACTGGTGCGGCTGCCTTGGTCGTCTCATGGCTGAGAAGCATCGTCGAAGCCGCCGAGAGCGTCAAGATTGCCGTGGTAGGGCGCTGCAGCGGTCGACCTTGCGGGCGTGGTCAAGAACGTCACGCTCGTGCGGGCCCGG
>DATJWI010000016.1:0-14437 GCA_035501375.1 Solirubrobacteraceae bacterium | reverse complement strand
CCCCATCTTCCCGAGGTAGTGGTCGATCCGGTAGAGCTGCGACTCGTCGATGTACTGGTGGAGCTCGTCGGCGAGGGCCATCGCCGAGGCGAGATCGTGGCCGAACGGCTTCTCGACGACCACCCTGCCGCCGGCCCCGACCAGACCGGCGCCGGCGAGCTGGCCGACGACCGGGCCGAACAGCGAAGGCGGGATCTCGAGGTAGAAGACGGGGCTGTTGGCTGCGCCGCCGGCCCCGGCCGCATCGCCGGCACCGGCCGCCCGCTTGGCACCGGCGTCGCTCGGGCCGTCCGCGCCGCCGACCACGGAGGCGATCGTCTGGCCGAGTCGCTCATAGGTGGCCGCGTCGGTGAAGTCGCCGCTGACGTAGGACAGGCGCGCGGCGAACCTCGCGAAGACCTCGTCGTCGACGGTCTCCCCCGTGCCGACGATGCATTCGCGGGCATGCTCGCGCAGCTGCTCGACCGTCCAGTCGCTGACGGCGACCCCGACGATCGGGCATTGCAAGAGTCCCCGGCGCTCCAAGCGGTACAGCGACCGGAAGGTCATCACCTTGGCCAGGTCGCCGGTGATGCCGAACACGACGAGCACGTCCGCGGGCTTGGCTGCATCGGCGCCGGCCATCGCGCCAGAGGCTAGCGTGCCGCGCGAGCGAGCGCTCTAAGCCGGGTCGGCGGCGGCCTCGGGTCCCCGCGAGGCGCCTTCGCGTGAGCCGAGCGTGGTGCTTCGCTCCGCCTCGGCGCGTTCGCCCGCGGCGCCGGCTTCCTCCTGGACCCCTGGCCGCAGCCCGACGATCGCGACGACCGCGGCGGCGGCCATGATCCCGGCCATCGCGTACAGCACCGAGCGGGTCGCATAGGCGAAGTCGAGCCTGATGAAGTGCGGGATCGAAGCGGCGGCGGCGGAACCGGAGCCCTGGGACTGCTGGGAGAGGTGTGAGGCCACGACTTCGGCATGGGCTTTGGTGACGCCTTTGGCGACGAGCGAGTCGGTGACGCGGGAGCGCATCTGGGAGACCAGGACCGTGCCGAGGATCGCCAGGCCGAGGCTGGCGGCGTAGTTGCGGACGGTCTGGGTGATACCGGTCGCCTCGCCGTAGGACAGTCGCGAGGCCCGGTTGACGGCGTCGGTGGAGGCCGGGCCGAGCATGAAGCCCATGCCGGCGCCGGCCATGATGATGTAGGTCTGCTGGGCGGAAAGGCTGAGGCCGGTCACTTCGCCGGCCCACAGGTAGAAGCCGACGGCGCCGAGGACACAGCCGAGCACGACCGGGCGCTTGGCTCCTTTGCGGTCGAGCATGCGCCCTCCGATCTGGGCGGCGACGACGAAGCCGATGAAGAAGTAGAGCAGCACGAGGCCGCCTTCGGAGGGCGACTTGTCGAGCGCGATCTGGGCGTACTCGGAGGCGAAGAAGAAGACGGGCACGAACACGAGCATCGTGATCCCGAGCACCAGGTTCTCGACGAAGAACGGTCTGATTTTGAAGATCTTGACTTCGATGAGCGGCGATGAAGTGCGCTGCTCGACCCGGTAGAAGACGACCAGGAGCGCGAGGCCGGCGGCGATCGAGAGGCCGATCAAGGGATTGGACCAGCCCCAGGTGAACGACTGCTGGAAGCCGAACACGGAGAGGGCGACGCCTGAGACGATCAGAGCCAGGCCGCGATAGTCGATCCGGGCGGGCCTGTGGTCGGTGACGGGTTTGGAGACCGCGATCAGGAGCAGCGCGATCAGGGCGACCGGGATGTTGACCCAGAAGATGGCCCGCCAGGTCCACTGCGTCAGGTAGCCGCCGAGGATCGGCCCGATCGCGGTCAGGCCGCCGGCGATTCCGAAGAAGATCGCCAGGGCCCGGCCGCGCTGGCGCAGCTCGAAGGTCTGCACGACGATCGCAAGGGCCGCCGGAAACATGAGAGCCCCGCCGGCGCCCTGCACGATCCTGAAGGTCACGAGCCAGGCCTGGGCGATGCTGCCCGTCGGCGTGAGGCCGCACATGGCCGAGGCGCCCGCGAACATGATCACCCCGAGCGTCACCATCCGCCGGTGACCGACTGTGTCCGCCAGGCGCCCGCCGAACGCGAACAGCGCCGCCAGCGACAAGAGGTAGGCGTTGATCGCCCACTGCATGCCGGTGCTCGTCAGGTGCAGCTCGCGCTGGATGTTGGGCGCCGCGATCGAGACGATCGTCTGGTCGATGAACGTCATCGACACGGCGAAGATCATCGCGGCCAGGATCAGACTCCGGGGCCCCGACCTGCCCGTACCGCCCGTGCCGCCTCCCGACGTGCCGACCACTCCAGCGCCTGCCATGGTGCTCGCAAACGGTAGCGCCAGAAGCGGCGTCAGGCCGACGCGTCGGCGGGGAGGCAGACCAGCTCGGCGCTGCGTTGCCAGAGGCCCTCGGCGAGGGCATCGTCTTGGGCCTGGGCGCTCGGCTGGATGATCTTCTCGTCCTGGACGTACTCGCCGTCGAGCTCGGCGGCGTCCGGCGAGAGCGCGAGCCAGACCAGCGAGCGGGCGCCGCGAGCAGGCGAGCGGAAGAAGGGGGCGCCGAGCGTCGTCAGGACCTTCCAGATCCCGGGCTCGTTCTTGCCGAAGCCGGTGCGAACGACGCCGGGGTGATAGCAGTTGGCTTTCAGCTCGGGGGCGCGCCGGGTCAGCTCACGGGTGAAGAGGATGTTGCAGAGCTTGGTCGTGCCGTAGACCTTCATGGGCGCGTAGGAGCGCTCGGACTGCAGGTCGTGGAGGTCGAGTAGACCGGACTCGTGGGCATCGGAGGCGGTCGTCACGACCCGGCCGCCGGCCAGGCGGTCGCGCAGGAGATTGGTCAGGAGGAACGGCGCCAGGTGGTTGAGCGCGAACGTGCGCTCGAAGCCTTCGTCGGTCAGCTGGCGCGAGGCGAACAGGGCGCCGGCATTGTTGGCGAGGACGTCGATACGGCCATACTGCGAGCGCACCTCCTCAGCCAGACGCCTGACCTCGGACATCGAGATCAGGTCGGCGACGTGTTCATGGACCGGAGCGCCGCCTCCGGCCGCCTCGGCTTCCTTGGAGACCGCCTTCACGCGCTCCGGGTCGCGCCCGACGATGGCGACCTCGGCGCCTTCGCGCGCGAGCGCGACCGCCGCGGCCTGGCCGATGCCGCGAGTGGCTCCGGTGAGCAGGACGAACGTCACGGCGGCCTACTCTACAGGCAGGGGTCCGCCGATCGGAGGCGCAGATTCGGGTAGTGCATCAGTTTGAGATCTGGGCTTGCGGGGTCTGGTAGCTTGGGCACTCAGGGTTTCGGTGTGGAGTGCCGATGGGACAGGACCGCCATTGACTGAGTCTAGATGCTCTGCTACGGTGGCATTGCTGCCATTGCTGCAGCGAGCTAAGTTTGCGGCCGGCAGGACTGCGTTGCGGTTCCGCCTCCCGAGATCAGGACTGCATTGCGGTGCTTGGTTTCGGGAACCGGTCGCCTCCGATCTAAGGGGAGAGCCTTGTATCTCCTCACAAGTCACCGACCGGTCGCAAGCGCCCGAGCCCCTGGGCGCAATTCGACTATGGCCTTCGGCTCGACGTTCTTCGTGGCGCTTACAGCTCGATTGGGAGCTATGTATGCATGGACCCGGACTATCCGCTAGCGCTGTTCGGTGCCGTGGTAGATCGCCACTACAGCGATTACAGAAAGCGTGCTTACGAGGAGATTCTGCATCGGTTCGATGAGATGCTTGGGCCTACCGCCACGCGACAGGAGCATTGGCGCGGCGTCGTCGTCCACGACGAGAGCAACATCGAGAAGAACGTTCAGGCTTGGACTCAGCGGTGGCGAGAGGTCGCCGGACGTATCCCAGGGAAGCTTGGGCATGTAGTGGACGTGCCGTTTTTCGCCGACTCCAAGGCCAGCCGAATGATCCAGGCTGCAGATCTTGTGACGTTCGCACTCTGGCGCTACTACGGACTGCGCCAGCCCGACAAGACGTGGATCGATTACCTCTGGACAGCTTTGACTCCATCGGTCGCATGGACGGCTTGGTCCACGTCAGTCCGGCGTTTCGCACCGGCAACTGTGGCTGCCCACCATGCCGAGCGAGAATCGCTCCAAAGGCCATCAAGCAAGAGGCGTCAAACAGCGACCACCCCCAGCTCATAGAACCGCGTAGGGCATAGGGAGGCCCAAAGCCGCTCGCCGTGACGAAGGATGACGCCATCAGCCGCGAAATTCGGCTTACCTGGCAGATGTCGGGTAGGCGTCCTACTCTGTAGCGATGGCGATTGGAACCGCTCGCGGCGGCGCTGTGTCGTCTGAAGGTGGACGCGGACGTATGCTGCTTGGACTGACGGTCGGCGTGGTCGTCGTGGTCATCGTGATGGCGGTCGCGGTGGTCTTGCTCTCGGGGGTGACGCTCGCGAGCGACCCGACGGCGCTGGCGAAGGTGACGGTCGGCCCGGTGGGCGGCACGATCGAGCACGTCGAAGCGTTCGACGCCAGGGGTCACAGCGTTCCGATCGCCGTCAGCGACGGCCGGCTGACGCCGCTGCACAGGTTGAAGCCCGGCGAAGCGGTATCCGTGGAGGCGACCGTGAAGCGGCCGGGATGGGTCGGCTGGGCATTGGGCGCAACCAAGACCGAGCACCTGACCGTGACCGCGCCGGTGGCCGAAGTCAGCGAGCACTGGATGACTGTCTCGGAGGGCTCGCCCGTGAGGGTCGCCTTCGACAGGCCGGTCTACGCCGTGGCCTATGGCGACACGGGCAGCCTGAGCAGGCACGTCGCGGCCGATTCGAGGAGTTCGGTCTCGCTCGGGTCCCAGCCCGCGACCGGCGCCGTCCAGGTAGCCGCGGCGCCAAGGCCTTGGGAGACCTTGGGCAAGCCCTCGCAGGTCAGCTGGTTTCCGCCGTCGGACTCGCCGGTGATGGTGACGCTGCCCGCGGCGGGCGCCAAGATCGGCCCCGCGACGACGCTGTACCTGACGTTCTCGAAGCCGGTCTCCGACGTGCTCGGCTCGGCGCACCCTGAGATCGTGCCGAGCACGCAGGGGCACTGGCGCGAAGTCAACAGCCACACGCTCGCGTTCAGGCCGACCGGATTCGGCGCACCGCTGGGCTCACAGCTGAGGGTGCAGCTGCCCAAGCCGGTCGCCGTGATCGCCAGCTCAGATTCCGGGGGCTTGAGCGCCAGCACGGGCTCCTCGGCCGGCGCGGCCGGCGGGATGAGGCAGACAAGCTCGGTCGAATGGACGGTGCCGCCGGGCTCGACTTTGAGGCTGCAGCAACTGCTGGCCGAGACCGGCTACCTGCCGGTCTCCTGGCACCCGAGCGGGCCGCCGGTCGCCAGGACCCCCGAAGCCCAGGCCCAGGCCGCGGCGAACCCGCCGAGCGGGAGCTTCGGGTGGCGCTACGGCGACACCCCGCACCAGCTGCAGGCGCTGTGGAGTCCGGGCCAGTGGAGCGTGGTCATGAAGGGCGCGATCATGAAGTTCGAGACCCAGAACGAAATGACCGCCGACGGCGAAGCGGGCCCGGCGGTGTGGCGCGCCCTCTTGAAATACGTGCTCGAGGGCAAGCGTCTGAGCGAACCATACAGTTACGTGTACGTGCACCGGGAAGTCCCGGAGACGATGACCCTGTGGAGCGCCGGCCACACGATCGAGACCGCGCCCGCCAACACCGGCATCTCCGGCGCTGAAACCGCGCTGGGGACGTTCCCGGTGTTCGAGCACATCCCGGAAGGCACGATGAGCGGCACCAACCCGGACGGCTCGCACTACGAAGATCCCGGAATCAAGTGGATCAGCTACTTCAACGGCGGCGACGCCTTGCACAACTTCAACAGGTCCTCGTTCGGGAGCCCCCAGAGCCTCGGCTGCGTCGAGCTGCCTCTGGAAGCCGCCGCCAAGGAGTGGCCTTACACCACGATCGGCACCCTCGTCACGATCGAAAGCTGATGGGGTGCCTTCAGTCCTGCTCGTCGCCGGAGGCGTTGTGAGGGTGCTCGGGATCGGTCGTGATCCGGACCATGAAGACCATCGTGGCGAATCCGACCACGACCATGCCGAGCAGGGCAAGGATCAGGACGACCGTGCTGCCGCCCGAGGCCGCCACGGCGACGAGCGCCACGGGAATGGCGGTGCCGAGCAGCATCAGGAACAGCGGCGAGACTTCGCGCGCGCCCTCAGGCAGCCCCTCGATGTCGGGCAGGCCCTGGGCGCCGGCGTCACCGGGCAGAGCGGCCGGGCCAGGGCCGGGCCCTGACGGGGTCTCCGAGCCGGCGCCGGGCGCGCTACTAGTTGCGGGCGGTGAGGACGTGGGAATGTCGGTAGACATCGTGGCGCAACATACCAGTCGTCGCGAAGCTAAGACTCGCGCGGGATTACGCGGTCGACCTCGACGGCCGCGCCTTCGTGGGCATCCGGAAAGACGACGATCACGGTCGGCGAACCGCCGAACCAGGCGCTCATCTCGCCCTCGCCGACATACTCGGCGGGGCGCTGCGAGCCGTCGCCCTGGATGACCCAGACGGGCTGGCCCTTGCGGAAGGGGCCCTGGTTGACGTCGTCCATGGTCAAGCCATTATGGCGCGAACTCCCGCCCGAACAGGTGCCGGGCGGCGACGAGCGAGGCGATCTGGGCAGTGCCGTCACCGATCTCCAGGCCGATGACGTCGCGCAGGCGCTGGGCGAGGGGCAGGTCGTCGGAGTAGGCCGCGTGGCCGAACGTGAGCAGGGCCTGGTGGCAGATTTCGGTGGCCAGCCGGGGGCCCCACCACTTGACGTAGTTGGCCTCGAGGCCGTGGGGCAGGCCCTGGTCGCGCCGCCACAGCGCCTCGTAGCTGAGCAGCCTGGCGCCGCGCAGCTGGGCAGCGAGCTCGACGAGCGGAAAGGCGACGCCCTGGCGCTTTGAGATCGGCTCGCCGAAGGCGGTGCGCTCGCGCGCGTAGGCGATCGCCTCGTCGAGAGACTGCGAAGCGCAGGCCAAACACATCAGGGCGATCCAGGCGCGGGAGCAGTCGAAGCCGCGCATGCAACGGACGAAGCCTTGGCCTTCGCCGCCGACGAGCGCGTCTGGCCCGACGGGGTGGCCGTCGAAGGCGAGCGAGGCGCGGCCGATCGCGCGCTCGCCGAGATCGGAGAAGGGGGCGCGCTGAACGTAACGGTCGTCGAGCTCGACGTAAAAGGCGCTGATCCCGCGGGCGCCGGGGCCGCCGGTGCGGGCGAAGACGAGCGCGGTGTGCGCGAACGTGGCCAACGAGATCGAGGTCTTCTCTCCCGTCAGGCGCCAGCCGGATCCGTCGGGGTCGGCGCGCAGGGCGAGCGCGGCCGCGTCCGAGCCGTGGTCGGGCTCGGTCAGACAGAAGCAGGGCAGGGCTTCGCCGGAGGCGATCGCGGGCAGCCAGGCCGATCGCTGGCCGGGGTCCGCGGCGCCTGAGAGCACCTCGGCGACGAGCGAGGGCAGGAAGGTGAGGTAGGCGGCGTTGATGTCGGCCCGGGAGATCTCCTCCAGGGCGATTCCGGTAGTCAGGGTGTCAGCGCCCTGGCCGCCGTACTCCTCGGGGATGCGCAGGCCGACCAGACCAGCGTCGGCCATCTCTTGGACGACGCCCTCGCGGAAGGCGCCTCGGCGATCGGCGCCGCCATAGTCGGGCGCGAGCCGGTCGCGGGCGAAGGCGGCGACGGAGTCGCGGAAGGCGAGCTGGTCGTCTGTCAGGGAGAGGTCCAACGCTGCGCCTCCCTGGCGAACGCCCTCTGGATCGCAAACGCGCGGACCGGGCAGGCGGGCGCCGCTCGCATCCGTCTCAGAACCCCTGGGGCCCACGCAGCGCGGCGAGCGTGTCGTGGTAGAGGCGCTGCTTGATGGCGCCGAGCGCGGCCGGATTCTTGCCCGCCAGTTCGGCCGCACGAGCCACAGCCGCCGGCAGGACTTCGGCCTCGGAGACGGCCCTGTCGACGATCCCGGCCTCGGCCGCGTCCTGGCCCCCGAAGCGCCGACCGGTCGTCATCGCCTCGTGCGCGGCTGCGACCGGCAGCCTGGCGGTCACCAGAGCGTTCATGCCGATCGAAAAGGGCATCCCGAGGTCGACCTCGGGCAAACAGAAGTAGCCGCGGTCGGCCCTCATGTAACGCTCGTCGTGGGCCAAGGCGAGCATCGCGCCCGCGCCGAAGGCATGGCCCTGGAGGGCGGCGACGGTGTAGACGCCGACCTCGAGGACTTTTGCGAACAGCTCGTGCAACCGCTCGATGAAGGCGCCCGCCTGCTCACCGTTGGCGGACAGCCACTCGAGATCGAGACCGTTGGACCAGATCTTGCCCTGGGCGCTCGTCACGAGCGCGCACGGGGCGGCATCGGCGACCTCTTGCAAGCAGACCTCGATCTCGCCGAGCGAGTCCTCGTTGAAGCGGTTCTCGGAAGCGCCGAGGTCGAGTATGTGGACGCTGCCGTCGCGGGTCAGGGCTGGCAATGTGGTTCCTCCGGTCTTTGGTCGTTCGGTCAGAGGTGCTTGTACACGATCCGCGCGTGCGCCGCCCGTCCCCGACGGCCCCGGCCGGCGATGCGCAAGAATCGGCCGATGCGCGCGATGGTCCTGCAACGCCAGGGCGGTGAGCTGCGATCGGTCGAGACGCACGAGCCGAAGGCCGGCAAGGGACAGGTGCTGATCGGGGTCGCCGCCTGCGGGGTCTGCCGAACCGACCTGCACATCGTGGATGGGGAGCTGGACCGACCGAAGCTGCCGTTGATCTTGGGACACCAGATAGTCGGCAAGGTGCTCGCGGCGGGACCGGGCGCGGAGCGCTTCGGGGCCGGGGATCGCGTCGGCGTCCCGTGGCTGGGCTGGACCTGTGGCGAATGCCGGTATTGCGTCGGCGGGCGCGAGAACCTGTGCGACAGGGCTCGCTTCACGGGTTATGACATCGACGGCGGCTACGCCGAGCTGGCGGTCGCCGACGAGCGTTTCTGCTTTCCGGTCCCGGCCGGCTATCCGGACGAGCAGGCCGCGCCGCTGCTGTGCGCCGGCCTGATCGGATATCGAGCGCTGCGGCTCGTCGGCGAGGCCGAGCGGATCGGCTTCTATGGTTTCGGCGCCGCCGCGCACATCCTCTGCCAGGTCGCCGCCCACCAGGGACGCAGGGTCTTCGCGTTCACGAGGCCCGGCGACGAGGACGGCCAGGCGTTCGCGCGCTCGCTGGGCGCCGAGTGGGCCGGCGCTTCCGGGCAGGCCCCGCCGGAGGAGCTCGACGGCGCGATCGTATTCGCGCCCGACGGCGGGCTGATGGTGCAGGCGCTGGAAGCGAGCGCGAAGGGTGCGCGGGTGATCAGCGCGGGCATCCACATGAGCGAGATCCCGGCCTTCGCCTACGACCTCTTGTGGGGCGAGCGGACCCTCGGCTCGGTCGCGAACCTGACCCGGCGCGACGGCGATGAGTTCCTGGCGCTGGCTCCCGGGGTGCCGGTGCACACGGAGGTCACGACGTATGCCCTGGAGGACGCGAACGCCGCTCTCGACGACATCCGCACGGGGCGCCTGCGCGGAGCCGCGGTGCTGAGGGTCGGCGGAGACAAGTGAAGGCAGGTCGATCGAGACCTTTTTTAACCGGCCAACATCGCGACGTTGTACGCCATGTATGACCCAGAGAGTATTTTTATACGTATTTATTGCACGTAATACAACGCTGCATCTCCTGTAATAGAGCCAGAAAGCGCCCAAATTGACACTCGACACAGGGGAATATCTCCGGTACACTTCGTCAACCATGACAGAGGCCGCTGGGGATCGTGAGCGCCGGCCTACACCGATGCACTCGCCCGTCAACTGGGCGCTTTTGGGGCTGGTAATAGACAGACCGAGCTATGCGTACGAGCTCGCGCAGCGCTTCGAGCGCACGTACGGATCGGCGCTGCCGCTGTCGAGCGTCTCGCATGCTTACGCGGCGCTGGGGACGCTCAAAGATCGCGAACTGGTCGAAGAGCTGCCCGCGAGGAAGACCGGCCGCCAGCCCAAGCCCCACTACCGGGCGACCGCCAAAGGCATGGAGGAGTATCACGCCTGGCTAATCGGGCAGGTCGCAGACGAGCGCCGCCGCCAGAAGGTCTTCCTGCTGCAGCTGACCACGCTCACGCGCAACCCGTGCAACGCGATGCAGATCCTCGACGACTACGAACAGGCGTGCCTGGACTCCAGCTGCACGGCCCCGATCGCCAGGGGCGCGGCCGGCGTTCCGAGCAGCGCCCTCGAGCTTCAGGCCAAGCTGATCGCCGAGGAGAAGCGCCTGGCGATCGGCGCCAAGATCGAGTGGGCGCGCTTCGCGCGCGGCGAGCTGAAGGCGTTCGCGAACGCCCGGGCGAACCAGGCCGAGCAGGCCGGCGACGCGCCGGGAGACTGACCGTGGGCCTGCTGGAGCTGCGCCACGTCTGCAAGCGTCGCACGCACGGCGGGCGCACGGTGACCGTGCTCGAGGACGCATCGCTGAGCGTCGATCCCGGCGAACTGGTCGCGGTCTGGGGTCTGCGCGGCTCGGGGCGCACGACGCTGCTGCGCCTGGCGGCGGGGATCGACGTTCCCGACTCCGGCGCGGTGTTCTTCGACGGCCGCGACCTGGCCGCGCACGGCGAGGAGATGCTCGGCCGTGGGATCGGCTACTGCCAGAAGTCGTTTCGCACGGCCGCCCCCGACCGGGACGCGATCGAGGAGGTGATCGTCGGGCTGCTCGTCAACGGCGTGTCACCGGGCGCGGCGCGAGCCCGCGCGCGGGATGCCGTCGAGCGGGTCGGCGGCGAGCGCCTGGCGCGGCGAAGCATGCGCGAGCTGGACAGCGCCGAGCGCATACGCCTGGCGATCGCCCACGCGCTGGCGCTCGGGCCGCGACTGCTGTTGATCGACGAGCCCGTCGCCGGCGTGGACCTGCACCAGCGCGACGACGTGCTGCTGTTGGCGCGCTCGCTCGCGGACGAGGGCGTAGCCGTCGTGATGACGGTCGGCGAGCTGACCGGCCTGTCGGGCGCCGACCAGTCGCTGACGATCGGCGACGGCGAGCTGCGCGGCAGCCGCAAGCGGGCGCTCGCGCCGGTGGCGGACCTCGGCCTGCGGCGGCGGGCGAGCGGGTAGCGGGACCGAACTTACGGGATCGGACCACAGCGGGCGCTGACGCCGATAAGCGGCGCCGCGGCCAGTTTTGGAGTGGGGTTGGCCGCGGCGCCTTGAGAGGGAGCCTGGCGGGAGAGGGATTCTGCCGCCGTTTTTGGTTCCCCTTGAGCGTTGCCGGGAGGACCGGGCGACACCCAAGATCTGGGGATCTCGCTGCTGCTACTTCTTCCTGCCCTTCCGCCCCTTCCCGGCCTTCTTCGCCGCTCTGTGCGCCTTCGCGTGGGCGGATGGGCATCCCAGAGCCCTGATCTTCGTCCGCTCGTGGATCTGCGCGCCGTTCTGGCCGATCATTTCGGTCGGCATTTCCAGTGGCGCCGCCACGGCCTGCGAGACCTTCTTCGTTACCTTGACGCTCTTGCCGTGGCGTTTGACCGTGACCCTCTTCTTGACCGTCCTGGTCGCGGTCGGAGCGCACACGTTGGTCGTGGCCACGAGCGCGGAGTACTTGCCCTGCGGCAGAGTGAGCTGGAACGTGCTGAAGGGCTGGTCGGGGACCGCCTTGAACGTCGTCGACGTGACTCCCTTCTTGCTGATGAACGTCGAGCCGACCAGGTCGATCGTGACGCCGTCGCCCTGCAGCACGATCGTCAGGCTCGGGAACGCTTCGCCGCCGTGGCTGACGAACACCACCGGGCCTTCCAAGGGCACGGGCAGGATCGGGGTGTGCACGACCGCGTAGCCGATGTGCGACGCCGCCGGACATGCCGCCGGGTTCGTTTCGAACACGGAGGCCAGGCACGCCTTCTGCAACGTCGTCAGCCGTGAGGGCAGCGCCAGCGGCAGTTCGACTTTGACCCTGGCGATGTTCGCCTGGGTGCCCTGCGGCGTGTTCGGCTCGGTCACCTTCGCGGTCAGCGACGCGCCGTTCTGGTTGAAGCTGTCGCTGGCCTGCGTCGAGACTTCGAATTTCGGTTCGAATTTCAGGCTAGAGCAGTCCGCCTCCTGGAACGGCTCGGCGACGGTCACGGGGACCTGCCCGGTCGGGCTCGACAGGTCGGTGCCCGAGCCGATCACGGTCGCCGAGAGGCTCATCCGTTCGCAGCTGGTCGGGTTGATCATGAAGTGTTCGCGGTCGATGTAGACCCTGATCGCGCGCAGATGGACCACGATCCCTTTGATGATGTGCGGGATCTGGTCGGCCGGGCCCGAGGGGATGCTCACCTGGGCGGTGCGCGAGTCGATCCGCAGCGGCAGGTGCACGACCACGGTTCCGAGGTCGAACGGGCCGACCTTGGCGCTCGTGACCGACACTACCGAGAACGGCGCCCCTTCGAACGGGCCGCCGAGATACAGGCGCCCGGGCGTCTGCGCCAGCACCGACCCGACGCCCGCTTCGGCGATCGTGTGGCCGATCTCCGAGCCGGCGGGGCACGTCGGGCTCGTTTCCGCCTGCGCGCCCGTCTGCGCGCGAGCGACCGCGATTTCCGCTTCCCCGCACTCCGCGACACCCGACAGGTTCCCGGTCAGGCCCGGCGGGAGCTGCGTCGAGAAGCCCGTTATCTCCTGTTCGCCGTCGTTGCGGCTCAGGCGCAGGTAGAACGGGCTGTAGGAGCCGGCGGCGTTGTTCACGGTGCCGGCCGTCACCTGCGGATTGAACGGCGGGACGCCCCCCGACGGGCAGTTCGCATCGATCGGGAAAGCCGGCACGAGCGGTTCGAGCGGGGGCGCGCCTTCGGGGTTCGAGTAGGGCGTCATCTGCACCGCCGCCGAGAACTCGCCGCACGTCGCCGGTGTCACCAGCGGCGCGTTGGCGCCCTGGTTGAAGCTGAACGTCGCCAGGCTGAACGGCAGCGGCGGGAGGTCGTCGAACGTCGTCACGAGCTGCCCCGTGACGGGGTTGGCTTCGACCTTGCCCGCGAGCTTCAGCAGGATGCCGCGTTCTTTGATGCGCGCCACGACGTACAGCGCCAAGAGCGTCCCGAACTTGTTGGCGTATGGCTGGGCGATGTAGACCGAGCCGATCGCTTCTTCCTTGACCGACGGCGAGACCACTTTGATCGAGCCGATCCTGGAGTCGTTGGGGCAGCCGTGGCCTTCCACGTATTCGGTGGCTTCTTCTTCAAACTGCGCCTGCGTGCACGCCCCCAGCCCGGCGCCCGAGGAGGGGTTGACCGTCATCCCTTCGGGCAGCGTCACGACCTCCTTCTTCAATGTCGGCGTCGCCAGGCCGTCCGCGTTTTCATACGTCTGCGGGACGTGCATCTTCACGCTCAGCCCCGTCGGGGTGTAGGCGGCGTCGCTCGTCGCTTCGACCGTGACCGAGGGTTCCATCTGCAGCCGGTCGCAGCCCACGAGCGGGCCGAAGGGCATCGGGGCGCTCACGTTCTTTTCCGGCTCTTCCCAGGAGTCAGACGTGAACGTCGCGGCCAGTCGCGACGTGGTGCACGACGTCGGGTTGGTGAAGAAGGGCAGGCGCGCGACGCCGCTGTCGGAACCACCGAAGTGGCCCTCATACCCGTGTTCGCCGGTCTTGATCCAGCGCAGGGGGTCGTGGCTGGGGTCGGCGGGCACGCCCCACACGGTGAGGGAGACGTTGTCCAGCTCGGCCTGGGACTCGGCGACGTTGTCGAAGGACACGCTGAGGCCGTAGTCTCCGGGGCGCACCGTGACGTCGCCCTGCACGCCGAAGACGGCCAGGGCCGAGAAGCCGAGCTTCGCGACCGCGCCCGGGCTGGGGGCGAGGTTGTAGACGGGCTCGAGCTTCGTCGCGCTCGGGTTGGCGATCTCGGTCAGGGTCAGGACCGTGTCCCCGATCTGGGTGTCGGTCGGGCATTCTTCACGGTCGAACAGAGCGACGGAGCAGGTCGGGGTGTCGACCAGGTCGCCCGCGAAGCCGGGGGGCAGTTCGTCGATCGTGTCCTTGACCGCGCCCGCGAGCGCTCCGTTGACGTCGGTCGTGTTGAACGCGATCGAGGTCGTGATGTCCGGATGCGCGCCCGCCTGGGTGGAGGAGAGCGCCGTGGTCGCGCCACCCGGGGAGATGCCGAAGCCCGCCGGTTTCGGAGAGATGGCCGTCGGCGTGGCCATCGACGCGTCGGGGGCGCCTCCCCCCGCGACGCGCACCACGTTCGTGACGGTGGCGGGCGCGCCCGCGGCGACGTCGACGGGGAACGTGAATATCAGCGTCTGGTCGGGGACGACGACGCCGGTGTACGTGCACGTCCGAAAGACGCATACGACGCCTTTGCTGGACAGGGACAGCGTGTCTTGGCCGAAGGCGGGCGCGGGGTCGAGCGTGAGGCCTTCGGGCAGTTCGTCGGTCACTTCGATCGGGCTGCCGTTGCTCGGAGCCCCGCCCGTGTTCGTGACCGTGAC
>DATJWI010000015.1:0-2413 GCA_035501375.1 Solirubrobacteraceae bacterium | reverse complement strand
GCGACAACGTCGTCTATCCACACCACGGCGCCGGGAAGGTGGAGGGCAAGGAAGAGATGGAGATGCTCGGTGAAAGGCGCGAGTATCTGACGATCAAGATCCTGCACAACGACATGACGGTCAAGGTGCCGACCGAGAACGCCGCGCTGGCGGGCTTGCGCAGGGTGATCGACGAGGAGACGGTCAAAAAAGTCCTGGACGTGCTTCAAGACGAAGTCTCGGAGATGCCCAAGAACTGGAACCGTCGGTTCAAGCACAACCGCGAAAAGATCAAGACCGGGGACATCTACGAGCTGGCCGAGGTCGTGCGCAACCTGGCGCTGCGCGAGTCCGAAAAGGGCCTGTCGACCGGCGAGAAGCAGATGTTTACGCGCTCCAAGAAGATCCTTGCGTCCGAGTTGATGTATGCGCTCGACAAGGACGAGGACGAGGCCGAGAGCTACCTCGACGAGCTGCTGTCCGGCTCGGCTTCCGAGCGCGCGGCGCTCGTCAAGTAGGTCGGCTTCGGCCCGCGGATCGAACGGCTGGGCTTGGCCGTAGCGTTGATCGTCGCCGCCGGGCGCGGCGAGCGTCTCGGAGCCGGAGCTCCCAAGGCGCTCGCCGAGCTCGCCGGCCGTTCGCTGCTGGCGCGAAGCGTCGAGCTGATGCTCGCCTGCCAGTCGATCGACCGTGTCGTGGTCGCTCTACCTCCCGGCGCCGAGCTGGCGGCCGCGCTCGAGTCGGCGTCCAGCGCCTCGGCCGGCGGTGCTGCGGGGGTTGGCGGTGCTCCGGTGGCCGGCGGTGACGCGGTGGCCGCTGGCGCCCAGACCCGCGACGCCGGCAGCGCGGTCGAGGGCGGCGCCCTTATCGCGGTCGAGGGCGGCGCTGTGCGTTCGGAGTCGGTCGCCAACGCGCTCGCGGCGGCCGGCCCCGGCCCGGACGACGAGCCCGTGGTCGTTCACGACGCCGCACGGCCGCTGGCCACGCCGGTGCTGGTTCAGCGCACGCTCGACGCGCTCGCGCGCGATCCAGGGCTCGACGGCGCGATCGCTGCTGTGCCTGTGGCCGATACGGTCAAGCGGGTCCGCGATGGCGTGGTGGTCGAGACGCTCGATCGGGCCGAGCTGTGGGCAGTCCAGACGCCTCAGGCGTTTCGTAGGGCCGCCTTGCAACGGGCGCTGGATGTCCCAGCTGAGGTGATCGCCAAGGCCACCGACGACGCTTGGCTGCTCGAGCGCTCTGGCGGGCGCATCGCGATCGTGCCCTCGGACAGTCAGAATCTGAAGATCACGGACCCCCTCGACCTGGAGTGGGCCGAGTTCCTGATCGCGCGCGGCCACGCGGAGTAGGCCAAGAACGGAAAATGCTTACCGACTATCACCTGCACCTGAGGCCCGACGATCTCGGGGCCAAGGCCGAGGACTACTTCAGCGAGTCCGTAGTCGCGTCCTACCGGACCGTCGCTGAGGAGCGCGGGATCGCCGAGCTGGGGGTCTCCGAGCACGTGTACCGCTTCGAGCAGGCGCTCGCCGTCTGGCGGCACCCGCTCTGGCGAGAGTTCGCGATCGACGACCTCGATGCCTACTGCGAGTTCGTTCGCGAGCGCACCGACCTGCGGCTCGGGATCGAGGCCGACTTCGTGGCTGGCTCGGAGGACCGTATGGCCAACCTCCTGGAGACCCGTGACTTCGACTACGTGGTCGGCTCGGTGCACTTCCTGCGCGACGAGTCGATCGACATGGACGACCACACGATCTGGGGCGCCGGCCACAGTCCCGAGGAGATCTGGACTTGCTACTTCGAGGCGCTTGGGGCCGCGGCCCGCAGCGGCCTGTTCGACATCCTGGCGCACCCCGACCTGGTCAAGGTGTGGGGCAGGTCCCATCCCGAACGCCCTTTCCCGGAAGGGGATCTGCGCCGCTATTACGAGCCGGCGATCGAGGCGATCGCCGAAACTGGTATCGCCGTCGAGGTCTCGACTGCCGGTCTGCGCAAGGGGGCGCAAGAGCTCTATCCGGCGCCGCTGTTCCTCGCGATGTGTCGCGAAGCGGGTGCCCCCGTAACGCTCTCCAGCGACGCCCATCGTCCCGAGGACGTCGGCGCCGACTACGACCAGGCCCTGGAGCTGCTCGGCGAGGTCGGCTACACCGAGCTTTGCCTGTTCGAGCGTCGTGTCCGGCGCTCGGCGCCGATCGGCGCCGGGATCCCCGCCGCGGAGGCGGGCAGGCGATGAGCCTGACCGGCATCGGCTATGACTCGCACCGCATGGTCCCCGGGCGACCGCTGATCCTCGGTGGGGTCGAGATCCCTTACGAGGAAGGTCTCGACGGGTACTCGGATGCCGATGTCCTGACCCACGCCGTGATCGACGCCCTGCTCGGCGCTGCCGGCCTGGGAGACATCGGGGAGTGGTTTCCGGAAAGCGACGAGCGCT
>DATJWI010000014.1:0-4263 GCA_035501375.1 Solirubrobacteraceae bacterium | reverse complement strand
AGTTCCAGCTGCTCCCGGGCTCCGCTGAGGTCTCGCCGCCATCACTGCCCTTCTCGCTGGAGGCCTCCCGCCGCGCCGAACCCTTTCCGAGGCTGGCAATGGCCGCGCTGCGCGCTGCCGGCGCACAGCCGGAGCGCGTCTTCGCCGAGTACGCTCCCCACCAGTTCGAGATCCCCGTCAGCCCGGCCGAAGGCGTGGCGGCGGCCGACCGCAGCGTCGTGCTCACCGAGGTCGTCCGCGAGGCCGCCAGGCGCTGTGGCCGCCACGCCACGTTCGCGCCCCTGCTCGACGGTGACCACGCCGGCAACGGCGTTCACATCCACTTCTCGCTCGTCGGCCTCGATGGCGAGCCCGTGCTCTACGACCCGGGTCGCCCCGGTCGCCTGAGCGAGCTTGGCGGACGCTTCGCGGCCGGCATCCTCCTGCACGCCCCCGCCCTGATCGCGCTGACCGCGCCCAGCCCGATCTCGAGCCTCCGCCTGGCTCCCCACCACTGGAGCGCCGGCGCGGTCTGCCTCGGCCTCCAGAACCGCGAGACGCTCCTGCGCCTGCCCCCTGTGATCTCGTTCGGTGGCGCCGAAGAGCCCGCCCGCCAGCTGCACCTCGAGTATCGCGCCGCCGACGCCTCCGCCAACCCTTACCTCGCGCTCGGCGCGATCGTCAAGGCCGGGATGCACGGCGTCGAGGCCAAGCTGCCCGCCCCGCCGATCCTCGACAGGGATCCCTCCACGCTCGACCCCGTCGAGGCCAGCAGGTTCGGGGTCGGCTCCCTGCCCAGCTCTCTGGAGGAGGCCCTGCAAGCGCTCGCCGAGGACGACGTCGCTCGCGGCTGGCTCAGCCCCCTGTTGTATGACGCTTATCTGGCGGTCCGTCGCGCCGACCTGCGCGCCAGCGCGGACTGGGACATCGCGGAGACGCTACGCCGCTACGCCCATGTCTACTGACGCGACCACCCAGCCAGACGACCAACTGGCTTTGCTGCTGGCCGGCATCGACCGAGAGCTGCCCGCGGCCGTCGCGCTGCGTCAGCGGTTGCACGCCGACCCCGAGCTGGCCCACCACGAGCACCGCACCGCGGCCGCCGTCGCCGCCGAGCTGCCCGTTCCCTGCACGGCCGTCGCCGGCACGGGCCTGATTGCCCAGATCGGTGGCCCACGTGCGCGCGCGAGCATTCAGATCGGCAGCCCCCCCGCGCGCGCAGAGGCAGACAAAGGTATTGGCGATGGTTCGGCCGGGGCCGGCCCGATCGCGATCCGTGGCGATGGTTCAGCCGGACCTGGCCCGATCGCGATCCGCGCCGAGCTGGACGGCCTGCCCGTCGCCGAGCGCACCGGAGCGCCGTTCAGCGCGAACGGCGAGGAGATGCACGCATGCGGCCACGACATCCACATGGCCGCCCTCGTCGCCCTCGCCCGCGCGGTCCACGGCCTCGGAGAGAGCCTGCCGGCGCCCCTGCTCGCGATCTTCCAGCCCAGCGAGGAGGCCTACCCCTCGGGCGCCCAGCAGATCGCGGCCGCCCTGGCCGGACCATCGCCGCCCGTGCCGAAACCGGCCGCCGTTCTCGCGGCCCATGTCCACCCGGAGCTGCCCTGGAACACGGTCGCGCTCGACCCGGGCCCAGTCAACGCCTCCTGCGACTACGTCACGATCGAGGTCCGCGGCGAGCCCGCCCACGGCGCCTATCCGCACCTCGGCCGCGACCCGATCCTGGCGCTCGCCGAGGTCGTCGTCTCGCTGCACGCTCAGGTCGGTCGCCGGATCGACCCGCTGCACCCGGCGACCCTTACCGTCGGCGTGATCGAGGGCGGCAGCGCCGAGAACGTGATCCCGGCGCTCGCCCGCGCGCGCGCCGCCCTGCGCGCCTACCGGCCCGAGGACAGGCGCGCCCTGCGCGCCCTGGTCGGTCAGGTCGTCACCGGTGTAGCCACCGCCCACGGCTGCCTCGCCGACGTCGCGCTCTCGCCCGGCGAGCCGGCCTTGGACAATGACCCCGCGATCGTGGCCCGCGCGCGCGCGCTCCTCCCCGCGGCAGGCTTCAAGCTCGCGCCCGAATGGCGCTCGTGCGGCTCCGACGACTTCGCCTTCTTCGCGGCTTCGAACACGCCCCTGGCGATGGCCTTCGTCGGCCTGGACGGAGCCCCCGGCTTCACGACCAGGCCGCTGCACCACCCCGAGCTCTTGCCGCCCGACGAGGCGGTCGGCGCCGCCGCCCGGACCCTGGCGGCGCTGTACGTGGCGGCAGCATCGTCCGGATAAGCAGCCCGGTCGCCGAGCAAGCAGGCCGGCCCCACCGGCAGGCGTCGCGACCGCGAGACATGCCAAGCCGTAGGCCCCCCTCGCGCGTGCCCCGCCGCCATCGGCCATAATCCTCAGCCGTGCGCGCCGTCCAGATCGTCAACGAGTCGGGCCCCGACTCGGCGCTCCAGATCGTCGACGTCCCGGAGCCCGACTCGCCGCCCTCGCACATGTTCAGCCAGGGGTCCGGCGTCCTCGTCGAGGTCCACGCCGCCGGCGTCTCCTTCCCCGAGCTTCTGCAGACCCGCGGCCAGTACCAGATCAAACCGCCCCTTCCGTTCGTCCCCGGCTCCGAGATCGCCGGCGTCGTCAGGGCCGCATCGCCCGGCGCCTCCGTCGCGGTCGGCGACCGGGTGGCCGCGTTCTGCGCGCTCGGCGGCTGGGCCGACGCCGCGGTCGCGCCGCCGTTCCTGACCTTCAAGCTTGCGCCCCAGCTCGACTTCGCCCAGGGCGCCGGCCTGATCCTCAACTACCACACCGCCTACTTCGCGCTCGTCCTGCGCGGGCGCCTGCAAGCCGGCGAGACCGTGCTCGTGCACGGCGCGGCCGGCGGCGTCGGCACCGCGACCCTCCAGGTCGCCAAGGGCCTCGGCGCCAAGACGATCGCGGTCGTCTCCGACGACGCCAAGCAAGCGGTCGCCGAACAGGCCGGCGCCGACCACGTCGTCCGCTCGGACGGCCCCTGGAAGGACGAAGCCAAGGAGCTGTCGAACGGCGGCGTCGACCTTGTGCTCGACCCCGTCGGCGGGGGCCGCTTCACCGACAGCCTGCGCTCCTTGCGCGAGAACGGCAGGGTCGTCGTCGTCGGCTTCACCGGCGGTTCGATCCCCGAGGTCAAAGTCAACCGGCTCCTGCTCGCCAACACCGAGGTCATCGGCGCCGGCTGGGGCGCCTACGCGATGGCCCGGCCCGAGCTCTGCATCGAGATCGGCAACGCGCTCGAGCCCTTGATCGAGCGTGCCTACGTGGCGCCGATCGTCGGCTCCCGCCACCCACTCCAAGAGGCCGCCGCCGCGCTCCACGAGATCGACGAGCGCAAGGCCCTCGGCAAGGTCGTCCTCGACGTCCTGCCCGACTGAAACGTCCCCACCGAGACCCACCAAACGCCCAGCCGCGACCGACCGCCCAAACAGAGACCAGCCCGCCATGGACTTCACACAATCACCGCGAACCGTCGAGTTGCTCGACCAGCTCACAGACTTCCAGCAACGCGAGATCGGCCCGCGCGAGGAGCCCCACCACCGAGCCGTCTTGGCGACCAGCGATCCGTGGAAGTCCGTTTCGCCCGAGATCGTTCTCCTCAAGAAACTCGCCAAAGAAGCCGGCCTCTGGAACCTGTTTTTGCCTCCGAACGCCACTTTCGAAGGCGAGCCGATCGGGGCCGGCCTCAGCAATGTCGAGTACGCGCCCCTCGCCGAGCGGATGGGCAGCTCCCTGATCGCCGCCGAGGTCTACAACTGCAACGCGCCCGATACCGGCAACATGGAGGTCCTGCTCCAGTTCGGCTCCCCCGAGCAGCAGCAGCGCTGGCTGGGGCCGCTGCTCGATGGGACGATCCGCTCGGCGTTCTGCATGACCGAGCCCGACGTCGCCTCCTCGGACGCCACCAACATGCAGGCCACGGCCTTGCTCGAAGGCGACGAAGTCGTGCTCGACGGGCGCAAGTGGTGGAGCACCGGCATCGGCCACCCCGACTGCAAGGTCGCGATCTTCATGGGCGTCACCGACCCCGACGCCGACCGTTACCACCAGCACTCGATGGTCCTCGTGCCTTTGCCCACGCCCGGCGTCACCGTCGAGCGGATGCTCTCCACGATGGGCTTCCACGACGCGCCCTCCGGCCACGGCGAAGTCTCGTTCCGGGACGTCCGCCTGCCCGCGAGCGCGATCATCGGCGGCCCCGGCCAGGCTTTCGCGATCGCCCAGGCCCGCCTCGGCCCCGGCCGTGTCCACCACTGCATGCGCCTG
>DATJWI010000013.1:0-5638 GCA_035501375.1 Solirubrobacteraceae bacterium | reverse complement strand
TGCCCTCACCCGCTCCCCTCTGGATCAAGACCTCATGCCCGTGCGCGCTCAGCTCGCGCACGCCGGCCGGCGTGATCGCGACCCGGTACTCGTCTTGCTTGATCTCGCTCGGAACGCCGACCTTCATCGCGCGAGCTCCCTCCCACGCAAGGCCAGCCAGAACTCGATCCGGACGCGCGCGCTGCTCAGATCGCGGCCGGTCAGCTGCTCGATGCGTCTGATTCGGTAACGCAAGGTGTGGCGATGACAGTACAGGGCGCCGGCCGCCCGCTCCCAGTGGCCGTTGTGCTCGATGAACACGTCCAACGAACGCAGCAGCTCGTCGCCGTACTGGCCCTCGCCCTGCTCCACGGGGCCGAGCACGCTGCGGCAATAGGACATCAGAGCGTCGTCGTCCTGCAACGAGAGCAGCAGCTGGAAGGCCCCCAGATCACGGTAGGAGGCGACCACCCCGGTGTCGGCGTGCTCGCCGCCACGCAGGCGGGCCGCTTCCAGGGCGCAGCGGGCCTCGTGGAAACTCAAACGCAGGGAGTGCGTGGCCGCCGGACGACTGGCGGCCGCCGCGATCTCTCCCACCCGCGCCGACAGCTCGTCTCGCAGCTGGGTCGCCAGCTCGATCGGGTCGGGCTCGACGCCGTCGATCGCGATCACCGCACACAACAGGCCCGAGCGGATCGCGACCAGCGCCGGGACTCGGGCGCGGGCGAGCGCCCGTTCCAGGAGCGGCGCGGCGAGCGTCGGATCGACCGATCGTCCGGGATCGGCCAGCGCGAACGCCAGGACCGCCGCCTGCCCGCCGATCCCGAACGGCTGCAGCTTGGCGGCCAGCTCTTCGGGATAGAGGTTGCCGGTCAACGCTTCGGCGAGCACGTCCCCGGCCATGCTGCGCTGCAACATCTCGTAACGTTCGTCGACCAGCTGCGCGAACACGCGCTCGGTGATCGCGATGAACGGCAGCTCGTAGGGCACCTCGAACACCGGGAAGTCGAGCTTGCGCGCGGCGTTCACGAGGGCCGTCGGCAGTCGCTTGTGGGCGAAGCCCGTGCCGAAGCCGAGGCCGGCGATTTCGTGCTCGACCAGCCGCTCGACCAGCTCGCGCTGCGTCTTCGGACTGTCGAGCTGGATTCCGGTCGTCAACAGGAGCTCCCCGCCCTTCAGCCACGGCGTGGGGTCGACCAGCTCGGTGATGTGCACCCAGCGCACGTGCGCGCCCGCGGCGCCCTGCCCGCTCGCCAGCTCCAGGCCGAGCTCGGCGATCAGGCTCTCGACCGTGAGCTCCATCTCGCCCCTTCGCGCTCGGCCTCGATCCTCATTTCACGTCACCCCTTCACGGCCGGCTCCACCGAGCGACCCATTCCGAGGCCTCGCTCAGCACGGGCCGCAGGACGGCCTCGATCTCGGCGAACTGCTCCTCGCCGGCGATCAGCGGCGGGGACAGCTGCACGATCGGGTCGCCGCGATCGTCGGTCCTGCAGATCAGGCCGCGCCTGTAGAGCTCGCCGGAGAGGAAGCCTCGCAATAGCTGCTCGGCCTCGTCGTGGTCGAACGTGGCCTTCCTCCGCTTGTCCTTGACCAGCTCGATCGCATGGAAGTAGCCGGCGCCGCGCACGTCGCCGACGATCGGCAGGTCCCTGAGCGACTCGAGCATCGCTCTGAAGCGCCCCTCGTTTGCCAAGACTCGGGCGCACAGATCCTCCCTTTCCAGCACGTCGATGTTCGCCAGGGCCATCGCGCACGCGACCGGGTGCCCGCCGAACGTGAAACCGTGGTTGAAGATCTCCTTTCCTTGCAGGAACGGCTCGGCGACCTTGTCCGAGGCGATCACGGCGCCGAGCGGCGCGTACGCCGAGCTGATGCCCTTGGCGGTCGTCACCATGTCGGGCGCGTAGCCGAAGCGTTCGCAGCCGAACATATAGCCGAGCCTCCCCCAGGCGCAGATGACCTCGTCGGAGATCAACAGGACCCCGTGCCTGTCGCAGATCTCGCGCACCCTCTGGAAGTAGCCATCTTGGGGAACGAAGCAGCCGCCACCGTTCTGGACGGGCTCCAAGATGACCGCCGCCACGGTGTTCGGCCCCTCGAACAGGATCGCCTCCTCGATCGCGTCGGCCGCCCACAGGGGATCCCTGTCTTCGGACCAGCGATACGAGTTCGTGTTCGGGACGTGCCTGCCGCCCGGTGTCAGCGGCTCGAACGGTTCGCGCAGCGGCGGCAGACCGGTCGCGGTCAGGGCTCCCATCGAAGTGCCGTGGTAGGCCAGGTACCTGGAGACGATCTTGTGGCGCCTGGGCTCGCCCTTGGCCTGGTGGTAGGCCTTGGCCAGCTTCCAGGCCGACTCGACCGCCTCCGAGCCGCCCGACGTGAAGAAGACCCTGTTGAGGTCGCCCGGCGCCAGCGCCGCTATGCGCGCCGCCAGCTCGATCGAGCGCGGATGGGCGTAGCTCCAGTTCGTATAGAAGCCCAGCTCGGCCGCCTGCCTGGCGCCGGCCTCGCCGATCTCAGCGCGCCCGTGACCGACGTTGACGCAGTACAGCGCCGAGAGCCCGTCCAGGTAGCGCTTGCCGTGCTCGTCATAGACGTAGCAGCCATCGCCCCTGACGATCACCGGGACCTCGCCGCCTTCCTCGTAGACGCCCATCCTGGTGAAGTGCATCCAGAGGTGACGCTTGGCGAGCTGCTGCAGCTCTGTGGACGTCGGTGACAGGAGCTCGCTAGACATCAAGGACAACGCTACTCCGCCGACATGTCCAGCTCAAGGCGCTGCTCGTTCAACATAGTCCTCAGCCATTGTACTTAACGTCCAAAGAGAGCCATACGTTTTGGGGATCGCGCCCCTTGGCATCGTCGCCACGAGGACGTAGCTTTTGACACAACGTCCGAACAGCGCCGGCCCTCGGCCCAGCTGGGCTTGGGCCGGACATCCGACAGGAGCAGCGATGGCCACGATCGACGCAGCCGCACCTGGAGCGCCCCAGCGGTCGGGCGTGATGGACAAGGGCCTCAAAAAGGGAGCGATCGGCTACGTCTCGAACATCGTGATCGGCGTCGCCTCCACGGCGCCCGCGTACTCGCTGGCCGCGACGCTCGGCTTCATCGTCGCCGTCAAGGGCGTCGGCGTGCACGCGCCCGCCGTGATGCTCGTGGCCTTCCTGCCGATGCTGCTGGTCGCCTCGGCCTACAAATACTTCAACAGGGCCGACCCCGACGCCGGCACGACGTTCGCGTGGACTACACGCACGTTCGGCCCGTCGACGGGCTGGCTGAACGGATGGGCGATCTTCCTCGCCGATCTGATCGTGATGGCCTCGCTGTCCGACATTGCGGCGATCTACACCTTCAAGTTGTTCGGTTTCACCGAACTCGGAGAATCGAAAGCCGCCGTCGTCATCGCCGCGGTCCTGTGGATCGCGATCATGACCTGGATCTGCTATCGCGGCATCGAGCTTTCCGCGCGCATCCAGCAGGTGCTGCTGAGCGCCGAGGTGTTGATCCTCGGACTGTTTTCGGTGGTGGCGTTCGCCAAGGTCTACGGCAGCCACCCTCCGAGCGACTCGATCAAGCCGTCGCTGTCCTGGATCAACCCGTTCGCGATGAACTTCGGCGACCTGGTGGTGGCGCTGCTGCTGGCGGTGTTCATCTACTGGGGCTGGGATTCGGGGGTCGCGGTCAACGAGGAGTCCGAGGACCCGGCCGAGGGACCGGGCAAGGCCGCGGTCGTCTCGACGATCCTGCTGGTGCTGATCTACGTCGTCGTCTCGGCGGCAGCCCAGTCCTTCCACGGCGTCGGCTTCCTGACCAACGAAGCCAACCAGGAAGACGTCCTGAACGCCCTCGGCTCGGGGGTGCTCGGCAGCACCTTGAACAAGCTCTTGATCATCGCCGTGCTGACCTCGGCGTCGGCCTCTACCCAGACGACGATCCTGCCGACGGCCCGCACGACGCTGTCGATGGCCCACTGGAAAGCGGTCACCAGCCTGCTCGCCCGCGTGCACAAACGCTACCTGACGCCGACGGTCTCGACGCTCGGCTTCGGCGCGCTCTCGATCGCGATCACGGTCGCCCTGCTGCTGCTCTCCTCGAGTGTCCTCGAAGACTCGCTCGTCGCGATCGGCTTCCCGATCTGCTTCTACTACGGGTTCACGGGGGTCGCCTGCGGTTGGTACTACCGCCACGACCTGACCGAAAGCGCGCGTAACTTCCTGCTGCTCGGCCTCGGCCCGCTGCTCGGCGGCCTGATGCTGTTCGGCATCGGCGTCAAGGCCGCCTTCTATTACAGCGAAACCGCGAACGTCTCATCGAAGCCGGTCCTGGGGATCACGCTGCCGCTGTGGTTCGGCATCGGCGGCATGCTCCTCGGCGTCATCGTCATGCTGATCTCGCGGCCCTATTTCAAAGAGTTCTTCGCGCGCAAGACCGAAACCGCGCCCCCGGCGCTGCTCGAGCAGCCGCCGCCGACCGGGCCGGTTCCCGAGAGGGTGGAGCTGTAGCGCGCAAGCTTGCGGGGACCACGCCGCCCGCCAGGGGAGCACGGCGCTCACACTCCCAGACCGGGGAACTGGCGTGTGGGCGCCGTGAGGCGGGTCTTCAGCTCACCTCGACGATCCCGTGCGGCGAGCCCAGCGCGGCGAGCCGCTCCAGGAACGGCGCCGGCGGGAACGCCTCGGGACCGAGCACGCCAAGCCCCTTCCAGGCCCCCTCGTCGAGCAGCTCCAGCGCGACGACCGGATTGACGGCCGTCTGCCAGACGACCGCCTGGGAGCCGTACTCGCGCATCGTGAGCTCGTTGTCGACGACGTGATACAGGTAGGTCGAGCGCTCGGCGCCGTCGAGACCTTTGCCCGTGATCCAGGTGCCGGCGCAGGTGCGCCCGGTCATCCGCTCGCCGAGGGTGGCTGGGTCCGGCAGGGCGGCCGCGACGACATCGCGGGGAGCTACCTGCACGCCGCGCACCGAGACCGGCTCGGTCGAGTCGAGGCCCAGTTTGTGCAGGGTGCGAAGGACCTCGATGAACTCGCGGCCGAGACCGTACTTGAAGGTGACGCGCTCGCACTGGACCCAGCGCGGTATCAGGACGACCTCCTCGTGCTCGACGTTGACGCACTCGACGGGGCCGATGCCCTCCGGGAAGTTGAAGATCTCGGGCTCTGAGAACGGGATCGTGGTGTGGAAGCCGCGCTCTCGCTCCCAGATCAGGGGCGGGTTCAGGCACTCCTCGATCGTCGTCCAGATCGAGAAGGTCGGAGCGAAGTCATAGCCCTCGACGACCAGGTCGGCGCCGTCGCGAACGCCGACTTCGCGCAGCTCGCTGAACAGCTCCTCGGCGGCGTAGCGCGCGAAGATGTCCGACAGGCCAGGCTCGACGCCGATTCCGACGAGCGCAAGCAAGCCGGCCTGCTCCCACTGCTCGTGCCTGGCCAGCTGATGCTCCCCGAGCATCTTCCCGGGCAGCTCATACGGGCGCTCCGGATGGGGGCGCGAAAGCGTCATCGCCATGTCCAGGTAGGTCACGCCCGCCTCGAACGCCGCCGCGAAGATCGGCTCGTTGAACCGGGGGTCGCAGGCATTGAGGACGGCGTCCGGCCTGGCTGCATCGATCAGCGCGAGCAGGTCCTCGCGACTGGACGCGTCGACCCGCTCT
>DATJWI010000012.1:0-4298 GCA_035501375.1 Solirubrobacteraceae bacterium | reverse complement strand
CGAATGTTAGGAGGCTTATCGTGGTAGCCCTGATCGTCTTGCTTCTGTTGTTGGCCATATTCGGCGGCCTCGGATTCGCGGCCCATGTGCTCTGGTGGATATTGCTATTCGCCGTAGCGTTGTGGCTGTTCGGCTTCCTGGTCGGCGGGGTGGATGCCGGGGTAGGGCGCCGACGCTGGTATCGCTGGTAACACGCCAACCACTTTACGCCCGTAGTCGCAAGGCCTGTCTCGACGTGTCTCGGCCCGTCTGCATTGACGTTTCGATGCCGGAGGAGGGACTCGAACCCCCGACCTTGGGATTATGATTCCCCTGCTCTAACCAGCTGAGCTACTCCGGCGGAACAGCGCAGTTTAGAGGCGAGCGAGTCGCCAGGCGGACACGGGCGGCCTCTGCCGGCGGACGGCACGCTCCGCGCACAGCCAGGCATCGCGTGGGAGTCGTATACCGATCGCCGCGACCAGCGATAATCGCCGCCGTGGCAAGCCCAGGATCGAGCCCTCCCCCATCCGGGCCTCCGGCCGGCAAGGCCAAGGTCGTGATCCTGGGCGGCGGCTTCGGCGGCGTCTACACCGCGATCTACCTGGAGCGGCTGATCGCCAAAGGGGCGCCGCTGGAGGTGGCTTTGGTCAACCGCGAGAACTACATGGTCTTCCAGCCGATGCTCGGCGAGGTGATCGCGGGCGACGTCGGGATCACAGACACGGTCAGCCCGCTGCGCCAGCTCCTGAAGCGCACAGAGGTCTGGGTCAAGGAGATCGAGGGAATCGACCTAGAACAAAAGACGGTGACCTTGGGCGCTGGCTTCTCGCCAAGGAAGCACACGTTGGAATACGACCATCTGGTCCTGGCCCTTGGCTCGACGACGGGCGCCAAGGCCGGCAAGGGGCTGGCCGAGCACGCGCTGCCGTTCAAGACGCTGGCGGATGCCGTGGCGATCAGGAACCATGCGATAGGGGTGCTCGAGCAGGGGTCGGTCCTAAAGGACGAGACCCAAAGGAAGGCCATGCTGACGTTCGTCGTCGCGGGCGGCGGCTTCTCGGGCACGGAGGCCGCCGCTTCGCTGAACGGTTTTCTGAGGGGCGCGGTCGGGCAAGGCGGTGACTACCGGACGATCGCCGAGCATGAGGTCAGGGTCGTGCTCGTGCACAGCGGCAAACGCGTTCTGGAGCGCGAGCTGACCTACGGCCTGGCGGACTATGCGACCAAGACGTTGCGCGAGCAGGGCGTCGAGCTGCTGCTCGGCGAGCGCTTGGTCGCCGCCAGCCCGCACGGCGCGACGCTCGGCAGCGGCCTCAAGGTCGAGACCAAGACCCTGATCTCGACCGTGCCGAGCGCGCCGAACCCGCTCCTGGAGCGCTTGTCCGGGCTCGACCGGTCCGGCTGGAGGATCCGCTGCGACGAGACTTTGAAGGCAGGCGGCGGCGATGGGGTCTGGGCTTTGGGCGATTGCGCGGAGGTGCCGATGGCAAACGGCCAAGCCAGCCCACCGACCGCCCAGCACGCGATCAGACAGGCCAAGGTCCTGGCCGCCAACATCGCGGCGGCCCAGCAAGGCGGGCGCCCGCGAAAGTTCACGTTTACGGGCCTCGGCAAGCTGGGCGCGCTCGGACACAGACGCGCCGTGGCCGAGCTGCCCGGCAAGATCACGGTCGAGGGTCCCTTGGCGTGGGCCATGTGGCGGGGCATCTACTGGTCCAAGCTGCCGGGCGCCAGCCGCAAAGCGAAAGTGGCGGCCTCCTGGCTCGCCGACCTCGCCCTGCCGGCGCACCCAGTCCAGCTGAACCTCGGCGAGACCAGAGGGCCGAGACAGGCCCATTACGAGCCGAACGAGACCGTATTCGCAGAGGGCGACGCCGGCGAGAGCCTTTACATGATCCTTGCCGGCAAAGTCGAAGTCCGCAAGCTGACCGCCGGCGAGGATTCCAAGATCGGGGAACTCGGCCCGGGCGAGTACTTCGGCGAGATGGCCCTGCTCGGCGAAGGCTCTCGCAGCGCGAGCGCCGTCGCCGCGAGCCCCTTGGACGTGCTCGTGCTGCCTCGGTCGGACTTCGCGGCCCTCACCGACGGCATGGCCGAGCTACGCAGCTCCTTCGAGGGGATCGCCAGGACCAGAGCCGAGGCCGACGCCGCCCGCGAGAACTGACATCGATTGCGGCCTGCTACTGAGGCCAAGATCGGCAGGTTGCCACGATGCGAACCAGCCGCGCGCGTGCCAGTATTGAGAACGAGAGAGCGTGAGTGTTCCGCCCAGGAACGACCGCCAAACCGGCCGACGGCGTCAAGCCGTATTGCCGGCGGCGCTCACGCTCTCCCTTTTTTCGAAGGAGGCGAGGCGGTCGTGGACCAGACGCACGACCGTCGCGCCCTCCGCGACCGCGGTCGCGCAGCGCTTGATCGAGCCGGCGCGTACGTCGCCGGCCGCGTAGACGCCGGGCACGCTGGTCTCGAGCAGGCCGTCGGCGCCGGAGCCTGACCCTGCGCCCGACGCGGCGTCGAGGCCTGTGCGCGCGTCGGGCCCGGTTCTGATGAACCCGTCCGAGTCCCTGGCGAGCGCGTCGCCGAGCCAGTCGGTGCACGGCTTGGCGCCGAGGAACAAGAACAGGAAGGAGACCGGCTCTTCGGCGCCGTCCGCGAACGTGACCGCCTCCAACCGGCCCTGTCCGCCATGCAGCTCCTTGATTTCGGAGCGGTCCCGGACCGCGACGCCGTAGCGCTCGAGCTCGTCGATCAAATACCTCGACATCGTCTCGCTCAGGTCCGCCCGCCGGTGCATCAAGGTTACGAGCGCGCCCCCGCGCGCCAGCCAGACGGCTGCCTGGCCCGCCGAGTTGCCGCCGCCGACGACGCCGACGCGCTGGCCGCCGCAGAGCTGGCCCTCGAGCGGGCCGGCCGAGTAGAAAACGCTGATCCCCTCGTAGCCATCCAGATCGTCCACAGGCAGGCGCCTGTATTCGGCGCCGGTCGCCAACAGGACCGCTCTGGCCGCGACCTGGCTGCCTTCGTCGAGCTTGACCACGTGCCGCTCCTCGCCCGGCTCGAGCGCGATCGCCCTGTAGGGGCTGGCCACGCGCGCGCCGAACTTGCGGGCCTGGGTGATCGCCCGGCTCGTCAGTTCGGTGCCGCTGATCCCAGCCGGGAAGCCCAGATAGTTCTCGATCCTGCGCGAGGCGCCGGCCTGGCCGCCCAAGCCGGTGCTCTCGACGATCAGCGTGTTCAGGCCCTCCGACGCGCCGTACACCGCGGCGCCGAGCCCGGCCGGGCCGGCGCCGAGGACGAGCAGGTCGACCTCCTCGCGCTCCGCCAGCTCGAGTCCGATCCCGAGGGCCCTCGAAAGCTCGCCGTTGCTCGGGTTCTGAAGCTCGACGCCTCCCGGCAGCCGCACGATCGGCAGCGCCTCCGCGCCGGACGAGTCGGCCGGGTCGACCCACATGTGTGGAAGCCGCTGGACCCTGGCGAAGTCGAGCAGGCGCCGCGTGTCGGGCGCCTCGCGCGGGCCGGCGACCTCGAAGCCGACTCCCTGGCGCTGCTGGAGCAGCTCGCGGCGCTCGACGAACGCCGTCAGCAACAGATCGGAGAGCGCGCCGTCCTCGAACAGCAGTTGCCTGAGCACTTCGCGGTCGACCGCGATGTAGCGCATCGGCTCGGTCACGACGGCGGTCAAGAAGACGGTCTGGCCGGACAGCAGGTTGATCTCGCCCAGGAAGCCTCTGGCGCCGTGCCTGACGATCTCGCGGCCGGCGCTGTCCAGCACGGCCGCCTCGCCCTCGACGATCGCCATGAACGGATAGGTGGCGTCGCCGATCTCGAACAGCGTCTCTCCGGGCTCGGCTTGGCGCTCCTCGCCGTGACCGGCCAACATCTTCAGCTGCGTATCTGAGAGCACCCTGTTGACGGGTCCGGCCATCTCGGTCACCCGAGCGGCGACGGCGGGATCCTGGTCTCGCCCTCGACGCCCTCGATCATCAGTGCAACGCGGTCCTCGAAGCACCAGGACCACGTCTCGCCCGGCTCGATCGACCGGACCAGAGGGTGCCCTTGGCCGTGGGCATGCGCGCGCGCGTGCCGGTTCGGCGAGCTGTCGCAACAGCCGACCTTGCCGCACTCCAAACAGATCCGCAAGTGCAGCCACTCGCCGCCGCTGGCCAGGCAGTCCTCGCAGCCCTCGACCGACTCCGGCAAGCGATCGATGCGGACCTTGTCGAGGTGCTCACAGCTGGGCATCTGAAGGACCTAGCCTAGAAGGTCGCGGCGGAGTTCCACCTTCCGTGGCTCGGCGGCCCTTAGGCCTGGCAAAT
>DATJWI010000011.1:0-5423 GCA_035501375.1 Solirubrobacteraceae bacterium | reverse complement strand
GCGCCGGGGGAGTCAGCCTGAGATGTCCTTGCGCTCACTGCTCGGCTTGATCGAGGAGGACGAGGCGGCCGTGACGCTCGCCCGAGACGGCGGCCACGCGTTCGTGTCGGCCTCCTTGAGGCCCTACCTGATCGCGGCCCTCCTCGATCGCCGGCCGGCCGGGGCTGGGCCCGCGCCCCCGACCGTGGTCGTCGTCGGCGACGACCGCGCCGCGCGCGTCCTGGCCAGCGACCTCAGCGCCTGGCTGGAGCCCAGGCGCGTGCGCTACTACCCGTCGCGCGGCGTCGCCTACGAGTCCCACCTGGCGCCGCCGCCGCACCTGGTCGGTCTGCGTGTGGCTGCGCTCGACGCGCTCCTGGCGGCCGGCCAGGAGCCCGGCGCCGAGGTCGGCGCGCCGGACGCAGCCGTGCCGGCGAAGGACTCGCTGGGCGGACTTCCGCGCGCGCGTGCCGGCTCGTCCGGCGCCCAGGAGTCGGCCTCCGGCGAGCCCCCGGTCGTCGTCGTCAGCGCGGTAGCGCTGTCGGAGAAGGTGCCCGATCCGGCGCTGAGGCCGCACTCGTTCACGCTGCGCGTCGGCGAGCTGCTCGACCTCGAAGAGTGCGCGAACGAGCTCGTCGCGGCCGGCTACGAGCGGGTCGACCAGGTCTCGGAGCGCGGCCAGTTCGCGCTGAGGGGCGGGCTCATGGATGTGTTCGGGGCGACCGCCGACAGGGCCGTTCGTGTCGACATGTTCGACATCGAGATCGAATCTTTGCGCTGGTTCTCGACGTTCACCCAGCGCTCGCTCGGCGACGTCCAGGCGCTCGAGATCGCGCCTGCCGCCGAGCTCGCCCTCGAGCACCGCGAGCTGGCCGAGATCGCCGCCGGCGATCACGAAGACCGCCCCGACGTCGCCGAGCTGTTGCCGGTCGAGCGCTTCGGCGCGTTGCTCGACCTGATCGGTCCCGGCGCCGACGTCGTCGTCGCCGCCGAGGAGGAGCTGAAGCCGGCGCTCGCCGACCACTGGAGCGACGTGTCGGCCACGTTCGCGGACGCCGATGCCCAACACCTGTATGTCAGTCCCGGCGAAGTCGAAGCGGCCCTGGCCAAGCGCACCCAGACCTGGCTGTCTTCGATCTCCGGCGATCAGCCTCTCCAGATCAGGGCCCAGGCGGCAGACACGGCGGCACGCTCGCTGGCCGAGGCCGAGCCAGAGCTCGAGAAGCTGGTCCGCTCCGGCTACCGCACCGTCGTCGCCTTCCCGCGGCGTGGCGAGGGCGAGCGCGCGGCCTACAACCTCGGGCGCCTGAAAGCAAGCTGGCTGGGGGAGGCCGAGGCGGGCGGGGACCGCCCCCGCGCGCGCGCAGATGCGGATACGGATACGAGTACCGCCGGCACCGCCGCGCGGGACGCAGCGAGCGACACGCCGGCCGGCCGGCCCGCCGTCGGTTTTCAGCCGCTCGAGCCTTCGCTGCGCTTCGCAACGGCCTCCTTGCGCGAGGGCTTCGTCGCACCCCAGTTGAAACTGGCGATCTTTCCGGAACACCGGCTCCTGCGTCGCCGCCGGCCCGAGCGCGGCGCCGGCGCGGGCGCGTCTGACGGTGTCGGCCCAGGCGGGCGTCCGCGCAGGGGTGTCCTGAGGTCGTTCACAGAACTGAGAACCGGCGACATCGTCGTGCACGAGGACCACGGCATCGCCCGGTTCGCGGGCTTCGAGACCAGGACGGTCGCGGATGTTACGCGCGACTACCTGTATCTCGAATACCAAGGCGACGACCGCGTCTACGTGCCAACCGACCAGCTGGCCAAGATCTCCCGCTACGTAGGCGCCGGCGCAGACGGGACCGTCGGGCCGCCGCTGTCGAAGCTGGGGGGCACCCGCTGGGAGACGATGAAGGCAAGGGCGAGGCGCGCCGCCCAGGAGCTCGCAGGCGAGCTGCTCAGCCTCTACGCCGAGCGCAAACGCCGGCGCGGCCACGCGTTCGAGCCCGACTCCGACTGGCAGCGCGAGTTCGAGTCCAAGTTCCAGTTCGTCGAGACGCCCGACCAGATGGAGGCGATCGAAGCGGTCAAGGCGGACATGGAAGCGCCGCGGCCGATGGACAGGCTGATCTGCGGCGACGTCGGCTACGGCAAGACCGAGGTCGCCCTGCGCGCCGCCTTCAAGGCCGCCGGCGAGGGCAAGCAGGTCCTGATGCTGGCGCCGACGACGATCCTCGCCCAGCAGCACTACGGCACGTTCTCCGAGCGCCTCGCCGACTATCCGATAAACGTCGACCACGTCTCGCGTTTTCGCTCGCCAAGCGAGCAGAGGGCCGCGATCGCGGCTTTCGCCGAGGGCAAGGTCGACATCCTGATCGGCACCCACAGGGTCCTGTCCAAAGACGTGCGCGCCAAGGAACTCGGACTCTTGATCGTCGACGAGGAGCAGCGCTTCGGCGTCAAGCAGAAGGAGCTCCTGCGCCAGCTCAAGCTCAGGGTCGACGTGATCGCGATGAGCGCCACGCCGATCCCGAGGACCCTGCAGATGTCATTGGCCGGCCTGCGCGAGATCTCGGTGATCGAGACCCCGCCCGAAGGGCGCCGGCCCGTGAAGACCTATGTAGGCGAGTACGAGGAGGAGCTTGTCAAGCGCGCGATCGAGCGCGAGCTGTCACGCGACGGCCAGGCCTTCTTCTTGCACAACCGGGTCGAGACGATCGATCAGACGGCCGAGCGGCTGCGCGCCATCTGCCCCAAGGCGCGCTTCGCGGTCGCCCACGGCCAGATGGCCGAAGGCGAGCTCGAGACCGTGATGATGGATTACCTGCGCGGCTCTTACGACGTTCTCATATGCACGTCGATCATCGAGTCCGGCATCGACATCCCCCAGGCCAACACCCTGATCGTCGAGCACGCCGATACTTTCGGCTTGGCCCAGCTCTACCAGATCCGGGGCCGGGTCGGGCGCAGCCGCGAGCGCGCCTACGCGTACCTGATGTACGACTCCGCGGCCGCCCTCTCTCCGGAGGCCGCCCAGCGCCTGTCGGCGCTGTCGGACTACACCGAGCTCGGATCCGGCTTTCGGGTCGCGATGCGCGATCTCGAGCTGCGCGGCGCCGGCAACCTGCTCGGCGACGAGCAGTCCGGTCACGTCGCCGCCTTGGGTTTCGAGCTCTACATGCAGATGCTCGACGAGGCGGTCCGCGCGGCTGGAGCCGGCGGCGGGGCCGGCGAGGACGGCGCGGGGGCCGGCGACGGGGGGCCAGCGGTCGCGGAGGAGCTGCCCGAGCCCGTGCGCCTGGATGTCAACGTCGACGCCTATGTGCCCTCCGGCTACGTCCCTTACGAGCAGGCCAAGATCGAGATCCATCGGCGCGTGGCGAGCGCCTTCGACGTGGCCGACCTCGGTCTGTTGCGCGAGGAGCTCGAAGACCGTTTCGGTCCGGTCCCGGAGCCGCTCGAGAACCTATTGGCGTTGCAGCAGGCCCGGATCAAGTTCGGCCAGGCCGGCGCCACGGTCGTCAGCTTTCGCGGAGATCGCCTCGCGGTCACACCGATCGACCTGGACTCTGCGCGTGCTCGCAAGCTCCACGAACAGCTGCCCGAGGCCCTCTACGAGTCCGGGCGTTCCCAGGTCACCGTGCGCGTGCCGCGCGACGGACCAGAGCGTTTCCCGGCGGTCGTCAAGGCCGCCGATGTGCTGCTCGCCGTACGCCGCGAAGCCGCTTAAGGCGAAACACAGCGAACATTAAGCACGCGCATAGAGATATCCGCTAGAGTGCCCGCGTCGTGTCCAAGTACTTCAGATTCATCGCGGCGCTGGGCGCCGTTTTTATTGCCGCCGTCGGCGTCGCCGCGTGCGGTGGCATACCCGGCAACGCGGTCGTCCAGGTCGGCGGCACGCCGATCACCAAAGCGACCTACGAACACTGGCTTTCGGTCGCCGCGTCCTCGACCGCCGCGAGTGGGGCGACGGGCGCCAAGCCGGTGATTCCAGACCCGCCGGCCTACACCGCCTGCATAGCCCACCTCGAAGCGACCTCGCCCAAGCCGGCCAAGGGCCAGTCCAAGCCGAGCAAGGCGCAGCTCAGGAGCGAGTGCGAACAGCAGTACAAGTCGTTGCAGCAAGAGGTGCTCGGCTTCTTGATCTCCTCTTCGTGGGTGCTCGGCGAAGCCAACTCGCTCGGCGTGAAAGCGAGCGACTCTGAAGTCAAGAAAGAATTCGAAAAGATCAAGAGCCAGCAGTTCCCGCAGGCCTCGGAATTCAAGAAATTCCTGGCGACCTCGGGTCAGAGCGTCTCGGATCTACTGCTGCGCGTGAAGCTGAACATGCTTTCCACGAAAATCCAGCAGAAGGTGTCCAAAGAGAAAGGCGCCGTCACGCAGGCCCAGGTCGAAAAGTATTACAAGGAACACAAGTCCCAGTTCGGCACGCCCGAAAAGCGAAGCGTCAAGATCATTCTGACGAAGACCGAAGCCGAGGCCAACGAAGCCAAGCAGGAAATCGAATCTGGCAAGAGCTTCGCGGCGGTCGCCAAGGGCAAATCGATCGACCCGACCACCAAGAACAGCGGCGGCGAACTGAAGAGCGTGGCCAAGGGCCAGGAGGAGAAGGCGCTCGACGAAGCCATCTTCTCGGCCCCGAAGGGCAAGCTCGGCGGTCCCGTAAAGACTCCGTTCGGCTATTACATCTACGAAGTCACAGGCTCTACTCCCGGCAATCAGCAGAGCTTGGCCCAGGCTCAGTCGACGATCAAACAGCAGCTGGCCGCCCAGAATCAGCAGCAGTCTTTGAGCAAGTTCGTCAAAGAATTCCGCAAAAAGTGGGAAGCCAAGACCGAATGCCGCGCCCAGTACACGGTCCAGGACTGCAAGGGCTACAAGAAACCGACGACAACTCCCGAAGGCACGTCAACGCCGCAGACGTCAACGCCGCAGACAAAAACGCCGCAGACGACTACGCCTTCGACGACGACCACCACCAAATAGCGCCTGAGTCCGGCAGGCCTGGAGCTGACGGCTAGGGATGAGCCAGATCGAGCGAGTCCACGGACGCCAGATCCTCGACAGCAGAGGCAATCCGACGGTCGAGGTCGAGGTCGCCTTGCGCTCAGGCGCCCGCGGACATGCTGCGGTGCCTTCCGGTGCCTCGACCGGCGAGCACGAGGCCACCGAGCTGCGCGACGGCGGCGAACGCTGGCAGGGCAAGGGTGTCGGTAAGGCCGTCGGAAACGTGAACCTCGAGATCGCGGCGGCGGTGACAGGCATGGACGCCGCCGACCAAGAGGCCCTCGACGAGGCCTTGATCGCACTCGACGGCACTCCCAACAAGTCACGCCTCGGCGCCAACGCGATCCTCGGCGTGTCCCTGGCCGCGGCCCACGCTCAGGCGGCTGAGGAGGGCCTGGCGCTGTGGCGCTACCTCGGTGGCGAGGCCGCCAGGGTCCTGCCGATGCCGATGA
>DATJWI010000010.1:0-2874 GCA_035501375.1 Solirubrobacteraceae bacterium | reverse complement strand
CAGGCGCCAGAGCAGGCGCTCGGCCAGGTCGAACGGGCGATCGCGGAGACGCTCGAGCACCACGCCCACGTGCGCCTGATGCCGGCTTCGGGCTTCGCCGTTCAGCCGGCGTGAGGTGGTCTCCGCTGTCGCTGGCACAATCGAGGGCATGGGCCTTGCCACCAGTCCCGACTCGGTCGCCGCGCGATTCGCGGATCGCGTCGTGGCACAGGAGCGGAACGGGCTTTCGCCGCTGGCCGCGCGCTCCTACCCGGCCAAACGGGTCCGCCCAGAGCCAGACTGTGCGCTGAGGAGTCCATACCAGCGCGACCGCGACCGGATCGTGCACAGCAAGGCGTTCAGGAGGCTGACCCACAAGACCCAGGTATTCGTAGCCCCCGAGGGCGACCACTACCGGACACGCTTGACACATACCCTGGAGGTGACTTCGATCTCGCGGACGGTCGCCAGGGCGCTGGGCCTCAACGAGGACCTGACCGAGGCGATCGGGCTGGGACACGACCTCGGTCATCCGCCGTTCGGGCATATCGGCGAGGAGGTGCTCGACCGCTGCCTGCGAGAACGCTTCGGCGGCGGCTTTCGCCACTACGAGCACTCGCTGCGGGTCGTGGACGTGCTCGAACCGGCGCCCAGGGGTCTCGGCCCGGGGCACGGTGGACTGAACCTGACCGAACAGGTCCGCGAAGGGATCGCCAGGCACTCCGGGCGCGCCGAGTTGCCGAGCACGCTGGAGGGCCGGATCGTGAGGCTGATCGACAGGGTCGCCTACATCAACCACGACATCGACGACGCCCTGAGGGCTGGGCTCCTGCGCGAACGGGACCTGCCGGCCGAGCCGATCGCGGTGCTCGGGGACAGCGGCTCAGCCAGGATCGACGCCCTGGTCCACGACATGGTCGAGCGCTCGGCGATCGCCGGAGACATCGTGCAGGGGTCCGAGGCCGGGCCGGCGATGGCCGAGCTGAGAGAGTTCATGTTCGAGAAGGTCTATCTCGGGCCGGCGGTCCGGGCCGAGCACGAGCGCATCGAAGGCGTCGTCAGCGCGCTGTTCGAACATTACGTCGAGCATCCCGAGCTGCTGGGCGAGCCGCGCGTGGGCGAGGCGCACGCTGGCGAGGAAGGGCTGGCGCAACGCGTTACCGACTACCTGGCGGGCATGACCGACAGGTACTGCATCAGGGAGTACACGGCGCTCAGGGTGCCTCAGGCCTTCGCGCGCTAGCGTTGCCCGCGGATGGCCCTTTATACGAGAGAGTCCAGGGACAGGGTGCGCGACGCGGTCGACTTCGTCGAGCTGGTCTCCGCGCGCACCGACCTGCGGCGGGCCGGCCAGAACAGTTACGAGGGGCTGTGCCCGTTTCACGAGGAGCGCACCCCTTCGTTCGGGATCGACCCTGCGCAGAAGCTGTACTACTGCTTTGGCTGCCAGGCCGCCGGGGACGTGTTCACGTTCGTGCAGGAGACAGAGTCGGTCGACTTCAAAGGCGCGCTGGAGCTGCTGGCCGATCGCTGCGGGATCGAGCTGGAGCGCGAGCAGGAGGATCCCAAGGAGGCTGAGCGACGGCGCGGGCGCGAACGTCTGCTCGAGCTGCTGGCGCGCACGAGCGCCTACTACGAGCGCTGCCTATGGGAGTCTGAGGAGGCCGCCCGCGCCCGCGCGTACCTGCTCGAAGAGCGAGGCCTTGGCGAGGAGATCCTGAAAGAGTTCCGGGTCGGCTTCGCCCCGAGCGCCTGGGATCGAGTCCTGACGGGCTCTTTGCGCAACGGGTTCTCCGAGGCGGAGCTGTACGCGGTCGGCCTCGTTCAGCGCTCGCGGGAGGCGGGCCGTGTCTATGACCGGTTCCGAGCCCGGATCATGTTCCCGCTGGCCGACACGCGCGGGCGCGTGCTCGGGTTCGGGGCGCGCATCCTCGAGGCGGACCCCGGTCGCCCGCCGGTTGGGCGCGACGGCGACGGGGCTTCCGTGGGCGGCCGAACTACCGACCGGCGCGAAGAGCGGCGCCCCAAGTACCTGAACACCAACGACAACGCCATCTACCACAAGGGCGAGCACCTCTACGGGGCCGATCTGGCGCGCGCCCACGCAGCCCGGGCGGGCAGCACGATCCTGTGCGAGGGCTACACCGACGTGATCGCTCTGCACCAGGCCGGCATCCGCAACACGGTCGGCCTGATGGGCACAGCCCTGACCGATGACCAGGTAGGCGAGCTGGCCCGGATGGCGCCCACTGTGCTGATGGCCCTGGACGCCGACAGCGCCGGCCAGCAGGCGATGCTGCGCGCCGCCGGCCTGGCGGCCAAACGCAAGCTCGAGCTGCGTGTCGTGCCGCTGCCAGCCGGCGCCGATCCGGCAGAGCTCGTGCAACGCGAGGGCGGCAGCGCGATCGAGCGCGCGATCGAGCGATCCGTGCCCTTCGTGCGTTTCCGGGTGCAGCGGATACTCGACTCCGGCGATGACGCGAGCGCCGAGGGGCGCGACCGGACCCTGGAAGAGCTGCGGCCGGTGTTCGCCACGATTCCTGCCAGCGCCCTGCGGATGGAGCTGACCCAGGCCGTTTCCGAGCGTTTGGGCTTGCCCGAGAGCCTGGCCGAGCGTACGCTCGCAGAGCGCGTCCCAGCGAGAGCTCTTCCAACAGAGCCGCGCTCTGGGGCCGGCATGGGACGGAGGGCGCGGGACGGCGAGAGCGCTGCCCCGTCGGCGTCGGCGAGGTCTCTGGGGGCGCGCGGCGAGGGCACTGAACGGGCATTCCTGGCCCTCTGCATCTCCGACCCGGATGCCGGCGCCAAGGCGCTCCAGGAGGTCGACCCGGGGGCTCTGTTCGCGAACGCGACGATGCGAAGGGCGGTCGAGCACCTGCGCGAGCACCTGGCCGA
>DATJWI010000009.1:0-4688 GCA_035501375.1 Solirubrobacteraceae bacterium | reverse complement strand
ATGTAGCGCGGTGTTCACGAATACCCCTTCCTCGTACAGCGCCCGCCACAACAGCCCGGCGCGCCAGTCGTCGCCGACGAGGATTGGCACCACAGGTGTAACGATCGCGGGCACTGGCGGCCGGTCTTGGTCTGGGTTTTGGTCGTGCGGATCGCCTTCGGGATGCTCGCCGTCGGGATGCTCGCCGTCGGAACGGCGGCCTTCGCCGACACGTTCGAGCTCCACGCCGGGCGCCGAACGGTCGACATCCGAGGGCAGCTCCTGTGGGGCGACCACCGCGAAGCCGAGCTCGTGCAGTCCCTGGCGCAGGCGCCTGGCGTTCGCCAAGACGTCCTCGAATAGTTGAACGCCTTCTGGCGAGCGCACGATGCGCAGGGCCGCGAGCGCTGCTCCCAGCGCCGCGGGCACGGCCGAGGCGGTGAACAGGAAGGGCCTCGAATAGAGCCTCAGGTACTCGATCACGTCGTGCGGACCGGCAACGAAGCCTCCGCACGAAGCCAGTGACTTCGAGAAGGTGCCCATTCTCAGGTCGACCGAGTCCTCTACACCCAGCAGCTCCGCGGTGCCGGCGCCGCGGGCCCCGAGCACGCCCGCGCCGTGGGCCTCGTCTACCATCAGGCGTGCCCCATAGCGCCCGCACAGCTCACAGATGGAACGCAGCGGGGCGATGTCGCCCTCCATCGAGAAGACACCGTCAACCACGACCAGCACGCCGCCGCCGTCTCCCTGGGCGCGCTGCAGGGCGCGCTCCAGCTTGTCGATCCGCGAATGCCTGAAAGGCCGCAACTTGGCCTTGGAGAGCAGGCAGCCGTCGAGGATCGAAGCGTGATCTCCAGAGTCGGCGATCACCGTGTCGCCTGGGTCAAGGAGCGTGCCGAGCGTGCCCAGGTTCGCCTGGTGCCCTGTCGTGAACACGATCGCGTCCTCGGTCTCGAGCCACTGCGCGATCTCCTGCTCCAGTTCCAGGTGCAACGGGATCGTGCCGTTCAGGAAGCGCGAGCCCGTCAGGCCGGTTCCGTAGCGGTGCAACGCATCCTGTGCGCCTTTTAGAACGCGCTCGTCGGCGGTCAGGCCCAGGTAGTTGTTCGAGCCGAGCATGATCCGCTCAGAGCCCTCCATCTCCACGACCGGCATCGCCGGGGAGTTCAGGACGTGGAAGTAGGGCAGCACGTCGGCTTCCCTGGCGGCCGTCAGGATCGCTTCGCGCTCGTGGCCTTTTACCTTGGCGAAGAGGTCGGGAGGTGTCGCGGGCGGGTGCACGGCGCTGGCCTCGGTCGTCGCGGTCGTGTTCGGGTCGGCGTCCCGATCTGCGCCGGGATTGGCGCCTGGATCGGCGTCGGGCTGCGTCGGGGCGTCGGTCGGTGCGGACATGTAGGGTGCCGGGCGATGAGCGTCGAGGTCAGAGCGGTGTCTGGGCTCCGAGACACCCGGGCGTTCATCGACGCCCCGTTCAAAGTGCATGCTAGCCACCCGCTGTGGGTGCCGCCCCTGCGGCTCGAGCGCTGGATGTATCTCAGCCGCCGGATGAACCCGTTCTTTACGCACGGCCAGGCCGAGTACTTCCTCGCTCGTCGCGACGGCCGCGTCGTGGGCCGGATCAGCGCCCAGGTCAACGATGCCTTCAACGACCAGCACGCCTGCAAATGGGGCTGGTTCGGGTTCCTCGAGTTCGAGGACGATTCCGAGGTGCTGGACGCGCTGCTCGATGCGGCCGCGAGCTGGCTGCGGGCCAAGGGCGCCGAGCGGATGGTCGGGCCCGCGAGCCTGACAATGAACGACGAGTGCGGCGTGCTGATCGAGGGCTATGACCTGCGCCCGATGATTCTGCAGCCCTGGAATCCGCCCTACTACGCCGAGCGCATGGAGGCGGTCGGGATGGGCAAGGCGATGGATGTCCTGATGTGGAAACTGGAGGTCGTCGAGCGCGACAAGGTGCTCCCTGTCATCTGGGAGTTGGCCGAGAAGGTCCAGTCCGAGCACGGCATTCGCGTGCGTCCGATGCGCCGGCGCCAGCTGCGCAAGGACATGGATTCCTTCGCGGAGATCTACAACGCCGCCTGGTCTGAGAACTGGGACTTCGTGCCGTATTCCAAGAAGGACCTCGACGCCTACACGATGGACATGCACCTGGGCTTCGACAGGAACTGGTTCATGATCGCCGAACGCGAAGACGACGGCGAGGTCGTCGGCATGGCGATCACGGTCGCCGACCTCAACCAGGTCCTGGCGAAGATGAAGGGCCGGCTTTTGCCGCTCGGTTGGTGGCACTTCCTGCGCCGGCGCAAGATCATGACCCGCGTGCGGGTCGGCTTCCTCGGCGTCAAGCCCGCATATCAGCACACGGGAGTGGCCGCCAAGCTCTATCAGGAGCACTTCGACGCGGCCGAACGCACGCCCCAAAAGGGCGGGGAGATGGGTTGGATTCTCGAGACCAACAAGGCCATGAACCGCGGTATGGAAGCCATGGGCGGTACGGTCGTCAAGAAGTACCGGATGTACGAGCGGGTCTTCTAAAGAGGTCTGGACCGGGGTCTACACTCATCGACGTGACCGACGTCGCGATCGAGGCTGTGCAGGAGGTGGACGCGGTGCCCGTAGTCGGTGGCGCGGCCGGTTCACACGCCCTCGTCAGGTCGGTCCCGGCGCCCGCCCAGGCCCTGGCCGTCGCCGCTGGCGGCTTTCTCGCCGGGGTCGCCGTCGTCGGACTGGCGGCCCGCCGGAGCGGCCGACCGGCTGGGCGACGGCGGGGGAGAGGGGCCAGGCGCGTCGGGCGCGGACGGGTCGCGGGTAGGCGCCAGGGCGCTGGTGAGCTGGTGCGCATCATCGGCACGAGATCGCTTCTCGTCGACGTTCACCTGCTGGACAGTCCCCGCCGCTGACCGGCGCCGGACCGCTCGCCATGGTCCTCGCCTCCGGATCCAGACCGCTGCCCGGGCCTGCCGGGAACCCTGACCTCCAGGCGCCTGTTGTCGAGCTGCGCGTAGAGGTCCGCCCGCCGAGCCCCTTCAGGCTGCCGCGGATGCTCGGACGCGACGGCGTTACGCGCCGGCGCGGCGGTGTCGTCGAACGGCTCTTGCACGACCCCGAAGGTGAGCCGGTGGCGGTTCGGGTCGCCCAGACCGCGCCCGACACGGTCCTGTTCGGGGCGCGTGCCCCGAGCCGGCCGGCCGCCGAGCACGGGATCGCGCGGATGCGGTTCGCCCTTGGCGTGGACGACGATCTGAGCGCTTTCCGGGCTCGTTTCGCCGACGACCCGCTGATCGGGCGGTCCGTGAGGACGCGGCCTTGGCTGCGGGCCAGGCGCCGGCCCGAACCGTTCGAGGCGCTCCTCTGGGCGATCTGCGAGCAGCTGATCGAGTATGAGCGCGCCGCCGCGATCCAGCGCCGGCTGGCGCGGCGTCTGGGCCGGACTTGGTCGGGCGAGCATGCGGACGCGTGGGCCGATGGCCTGTTCGACTCGCCTACGCCCGCGAAGCTGGCCGGTACCGCACCGGCCCTGTTTGAGTCCTACGATCTTTCCGCGGCCAGAGCGACCGCTCTGCGACGGGTCGCCCGTGAGGTGGCCAGCGGGCGCCTCGATCTGGGCTGCTGCGATCGCCCCGAGCCCAGCTGGCGGCGACTGCTCGCGATCCCTGGGATCGGCGCTTGGACGATCGAGATCCTCGCGCTGCACGGCCAGGGCCGCTACGACCAACTGCCCGCCGGCGACCTCGGCCTGCTCAAGCTCGTTGGGCGCCTGCGCAGCGGCGGAGATCCTCGCGCACGGGCCACCGAAGAGCAGGTCCGCGAGCTGTTCGCGTCCTATGGCGATTGGGCCGGTTTGGCGGCCGTGCATGCCGCTGGGCTGTAGTGCGGGGCTGTGACTACGTGTTGCGTGTTGCGTCCTCGTCCTCGGTCCTGGTGCCCGGGTGTGTCGTGTCGTGTCGTGCCGTGCCGTGCCGTGTTGTGTCGGGGGCGAGGTGTTGTTGAAAAGAGCGGTTAGGTTTTCCACCACCCCAATTGTGAAAAGTTGTTACTTTATAAAAGTAAGACAATAAGCAGCGTAAGGTTTTCTACCTGGACTTTTTGAAAGATGTTCTCAGCAGGCTTCTCGGGGTCTCGGTGCGCTGAGCCGACGGCCGTTCAGCGCCTGCTCGCTTGGTGAAGCCGTTCAGCGCCCGCCGGACCGACCGACCGACCGACCGCCGAAGACCGTTCAGCGCCCGCCAGGCCTGCCGCGCAGCAAGAGCAGCGCGAACGTAGGGCACGCCTGGGCGGCCTTGCGGGCGTGATCGACCAGGCCCGGCGCCAGCGGTCTTTCGTCGACGATCGGGTAGCCCCACTCGTCCAGCGAGATCGCCTCCGGCAGGAGCTCGGCGCACATGCCGTGGGCCTCGCATGCGATCGGGTTCACGCGTATACGCTCGCTCATCGCCGATACACCCTCTCGCGAGCCTGCCCGCGATCGGTTCGCGTTCCGGACGGCGTCAGGCTCGGCAGCGGCAGCTCTGGCCCGCGCGCGCAGCCATCGCAGGGGCCATGCTTGGCGTGGTCTGCGAACTCGGGCGCGAACGCCTCGAGCGCGCTCGTAACCAGCTGAGCCGCTCCATCTGGATGTCCACAGGCGCCGCGTCTGGTCACAAGCCTCGCCAGCGAGGCCACACGCTGGTTTGCGCTCGCCCCGGCCGTGCCCTGCGCCATTGCCCATA
>DATJWI010000008.1:0-3395 GCA_035501375.1 Solirubrobacteraceae bacterium | reverse complement strand
CAGCGCGCTGGCGGCCAACGGCAACCTCTGCTCGCTCACTCGGACCGTCCTCGTCAAGAAGCGGGTGACCGTCAAGGTCCATGGCCGCAGGAAGATGGTGACGAGGAAGGTCAAGAAGAGCGAGTCGACCAAGCTGACGATGCCCGCGACGTTCACGGCGCAAAACGGAGCCGTCGCCCACCAGGCCACGACGATAGCCGTGACCGGCTGTCCCAAGAAGGCAAAATCGGCCAAGAAGTCGAATAAGAAGAAGAGCAGGAACAGGAAGCAGAAATAGCGACAGCCGGCGCCTTCGCACGCCCTTCGACCTTGCGGGATCCATCGCCGCGAGAGTCTTCCGCCGAAACCAGAATGGAGAGGAGCAAGATATGTTTTCAAGACTACGCAGACCCTTCACCTACGCCAACGTCGCGGCCACGCTGGCGCTCGTGTTCGCGATGGCCGGCGGAGCGTACGCCGCCAAGCACTACCTGATCACCTCGACGAGCCAGATCAGCCCGAAGGTGCTGGCGGCGCTGAAGGGCAAGCCGGGCGCCGGCGGCTCCCCCGGAGCGCAGGGAGCGCAGGGGCCGCAAGGGCCGGCCGGCCCCGCCGGGTCCGCCGGCAAAGGCGAAAAGGGAGAAAAGGGCGACCCGGGCACGAACGGCGCGAACGGAGCCAACGGCGCGCCGGGCGCCAGCGGCAAGAGCGTCGTGATCGGCGAAGCCACGGGCCACTGTCCTGAAAACGGCACGAGCGTCGAAGTCGAAGGCTCCGGCGCCAAACGCTACATCTGCGACGGAGAAGCTGGAACCAACGGGAAAAATGGTGCGGCGGGCGCGACCGGTCCGTCTGGACCGACGGGGTCGACCGGGCCGACCGGCTCCCCGTGGACGGCCGGGGGGACGCTGCCCCACGGCTCGACCGAGACCGGAGTATGGAGCGCGACCGGGATGCCCGTCAGCATTGGTATTGGCGCGCATGGTGCGATCACGGCTTCGATCTCGTTCCCGATCCCACTGGCAAAGGCGCCCGAAGTCGAAAATGTGATCGGAGAAGGAGAAGGCGAACACGAAGCCAACGAAAACCTGCCTGCCGGCTGTAAGGGCAACGTCAACGAACCGAAGGCCGAGCCGGGCGATCTCTGCATCTTCGTCGCTCTTGGCATCAATGCCACATTCAATGCCGGCGCGGTCGAATCCGCAACAGGAGAAGGCGGAGGCGAACCGGGCAAGACCGGAGCTGAGGTTTTCGGGCTGGCCGAAAAAAGCGAAGGCGTATCGATGACCGGCACCTGGGCGGTCACAGGCGAATGAGCGCGTAAAGAGCCGACCACCCCGGCCTCTGCCGACAAACTCCCCGGGCGCCGCCTCCCTGTTCTCTCCCGTGCGGCGCCCGGGGACGCCCTCTCGGATCGCAACCCGCGAGGGCGTCCCCAAAGAACGAGGCCCACGGCGCCTCTAAGCTTCCTGTGTGAGCGAAGGCCTGAAGATGACCCGCAACGTGGCGATCGTCCTGGCGATCGCCGCCGCGGTCTACCTCCTGCCCTCGGGCGGCAAGGCGGCGAACACGTTCGAAGCCCTGCTCTACGTCGGCTTCGGCGTCGCGATCGGCTACATCGGCCTGCGCGCCTACCGCGAAAACCGGGTCGCCCTGCACAGCCTCGGCGACGCCTACCGGGGCACGTTGTACGGCTCGATCGCGCTGGCCCTGCTGCTGTGGATGTCGCGCGTGCGCATGTGGCATACCGGCGCGGGTGAGCTCCTGTGGTTCGTGCTCGTGGCCGGCGTCGTCTACGCGCTGGTCGCGGTCGTGCGGCGCTGGCGGGCGTATTGAGCCTGGCGGCGCAACGCCGCGCGCTGCCCGACCAGCCGGGCGTCTACCTGTTCAGGGACGACCACGGCAGGGTGATCTACGTCGGCAAGGCCGTCTCGATCCGCAGGCGCGTGGCCTCCCACTTCGGCAAGGCTCAGGTTCCGTCCAGCCCGGGCCATGCCGAGATGATCGCGACGGTCGCGAGCGTCGAGTGCGTGATCGTCGCCTCCGAGGCGGAGGCTCTGCTGACCGAGCAGGGCTTCATCAAGCAGTACCGGCCGCGTTTCAACATCAGGCTGCGCGACGACAAGTCCTACCCGTTCGTCGCGATCTCTCTCGACGAGGACTTTCCGAGGGTCTATTTCACGCGCGAGCGCCACCGCCAAGGGCGGGCCTACTTCGGCCCTTACTCGAACGCCAAGCGCGTGCGCGCGACGCTCGAGGTCCTGGCCAAGGTCTTCATGTTCAGGTCGTGCACCGGCCCCGAGCCCGGCCGGCGCAGCGGCAGCCCGTGCCTTGACTACTACATCAAGCGCTGCTCGGCCCCCTGCGTCGATTACGTCTCGCGCCGGGAGTACCGCGCGAGCATCGAACAGGTCATGGACTTCCTGTCGGGACGCTTCGTCTCGATCGAGCGCGACATCGAGGCTCGCATGAAGGCGGCCGCCGCCGCCGAGGAGTTCGAGCAGGCCACGCTCGAGCGCAACCGCCTGCGCGCCGTCCGCTCGCTGCTGGAGCACCGCCGCGTGGCGGGCGCCGCCGGCACGTTCGACGCCGTCGGGGTCGCGATCGACGGCATCGACGCCAACGCCCAGGTCTTCCAGGTCCGCGACGGCATCCTGACCGACCGCCAGTCCTTCTACCTGGCCAACGAGACCGAGCGCGGGATCGCCGAGGTGGCCGAAGAGTTCATGCTCCAGTACTACTCCGGCCACCTTTCGATCCCGGCGCTGATCGTCGTCCAGCGCGAGCTGTCGGAGGAGGCCGGCGTGGATGCTCAACCGCTGGCCGACGCTCTGGCCAGCCGCCGCGAAGGGCCGGTCGAGATCAGGCCCGCCGAGCGGGGCGAGAAGCGGCGGATGCTCGAGCTGGCGGAGCGCAACGCGCTGCTGGCGCTGGACACGGAGCGTCTGCGGGCAGAGCGCAGGCGCCAGAGCAGGGTCGACGCGCTCGACGGCCTGCAGCAGGCGCTCGGCCTGGACGCGCCCCCGATCCGGATCGAGTGCTACGACATCTCTCATCTGGGCGGCACCCAGACGGTCGCCTCGATGGTCGTGTTCGAGGGCGGGGCTCCCAAGAAGTCCGACTACCGCCGCTTCCGCGTCCGCTCCTTGCCGGTCGGCGCCTCCGACGACTACGCGGCGATGGCCGAGGTTTTGCAGCGCCGCTACGCCAGATGGGAGGCCCAGTCCGATCTCTCGCCGCACGACCCTGCCTACGACGCGAGCTTCGCGACGCTGCCCAGCCTCGTCGTGATCGACGGCGGCCCCGGCCAGCTCGCCGCCGGCCTGAAGCCGCTGCGTGGATGGCGCGAGCGCGGCGTGGCCGTGATCTCGTTGGCCAAGCGCATCGAGGAGGTCTTCACGCCCGGGCGCAAATCT
>DATJWI010000007.1:0-3404 GCA_035501375.1 Solirubrobacteraceae bacterium | reverse complement strand
TGGAGCTGGCGATGCTGGGCGAGCGTCTGCCGGCGGAGCAGGCGTTGCGATGGGGCTTGATCAACAGGGTCGTCTCCGACGGACAGTTGGCTGAAGAGGCGTCCTCGCTTGCCGGTCGCCTCGCCGCGGGACCGACTCGCGCGTACGCCGGCGCCAAGCGCCAGCTGAACAGCTGGCTGTACGCGAGGATGGCCGACCAGCTCGAGCTGGAGGCCCAGGTGCAGCGGGAGATGGCCGGCAGCGACGATTTCATGGAGGGCGCGATGGCGTTCATCGAAAAGCGTTCGCCGCGGTTCAGAGGCGCCTAAGAGCGCCTGACAGGCGCTCTGAAGAACACCGCTCAAGCAAGTGTCAGACCCAAGTAGCAAAAGTCATCAAGCACGTCCCGTCCGGGCCTGAATAGAATCCCGAGCGCCTTGTACGGACTCCTGCTCGCAGCCCTTGCTTTCTTTACGCCCGAGTCGGGCGGTTCGCCGAACGCGGACAGCATCGACTCGCTCTACAAGATCGTCTTGGTCATCGGCCTGATCATCTTCGTGGCGGTGATCGGCGGGCTCGGGTACGCGCTCGTCAAGTTCCGGGCTCGCAAGGGCGTCGAGGCGGCCCAGATTCACGGCCACACGACCCTGGAGATCGCATGGACCTCGGCCGCCGCGGTGATCCTGGTGGGGCTGGCGATCCTCACGTTCGCGCGGCTCAGCTCGATCCAGAACCCGCCCAACTCCGACGCGGCCGGGACGAGCGTGGTCGGCGAAAGCGGCGAGCTCTACGCGACCGCCACCAAGCACCTGCCGCCCAACGGCAAGTCGCTCGAAATCGAAGTGATCGGCAAACAGTACGTCTGGCAGTTCGTCTATCCGGGCGCGGCCGGGCGCAACGGCCTGGGCGCGCCCTACTCCTATGAGGAACTGGTGGTGCCGACGAAGACGACGGTCACGCTGAACATCGTCTCCGAGGACGTGGTCCACTCCTGGTGGATCCCGGAACTGGGCGGCAAGTTCCAGGCGGTGCCCGGCTATCACAACTACACCTGGTTCAAGATCTCAAAGCCCGGGCTCTACCGGGGCCAGTGCGCCCTGCTGTGCGGGCGCGGGCACGCGCGCATGATCGCGACCGTCAGGGCGCTACCGCCGGCCCAGTTCGAAGCGTGGCTGTCGACCCAGAAGCAGCTGATCGCCGAAGCCAACGCCAACGCGGCGATCGAGCGCGCGAAGCTCAACCGGGAAACCGGCCCCGGACAAGTCGAGAACCCCTGAGCAAAGCCCCGACGAGCACACCGACCAGACCCGAAACCCCAACAGGAGCAACCAGCAAATGGCCACCGTCGCAGCCCAACCGGTCCCCCAGATAGTCGCCCACCGCGCCGAGCGCGAGGCCCGCGGCTGGACGAGCTGGATCACGACGACCGACCACAAGCGGATCGGGATCATGTACATGGTCACGACGTTCGTGTTCTTCTGCCTCGGCGGCACCGAGGCCTTGATGATCCGGCTGCAGCTGGGCGCGCCCGAAAACACGCTCGTGACCCCGCAGGTCTACAACCAGCTGTTCACGATGCACGGCACGACGATGGTCTTCTTGTTCGTCGTACCGATGATGGCGGGCCTGGCCAACTACTTCCTGCCTTTGATGATCGGCGCCAGGGACATGGCCTTCCCGCGCCTGAACGCGCTCTCCTACTGGCTGCTCTTGGCCGGCGGAATCGTGTTCTACGGCTCCATCTTCTGGAACCCGCCGGAAGCGGGCTGGGTGAGCTTCGTGCCCTTGGCCAACTCGGTCTACTCGCCCGGGGGCGGCGAGGACGCCTGGATCTACCTGATCCACCTGACCGGACTCTCGTCGCTGGTCGGCGCGATCAACTTCTATGCGACGGTCGTCAACATGCGCGCCAAGGGGATGAGCTGGGGACGCTTGCCGCTGTTCGTGTGGACGATCCTGACCTACTCGGTGCTCTTGATCTTCGCGCTGCCGGTGGTGGCGGCCGCGGTCACGATGCTACTCGCCGAAAGGCATTTCGGAGCCCACTTCTTCGACTCGACCTCCGGAGGCTCGCCGATCCTGTGGCAGAACCTGTTCTGGTTCTTCGGACACCCCGAGGTCTACATCATGGTGCTGCCCGGCTTCGGGGTCATCTCGGAGGTCCTGCCGGTGTTCGCGCGCAAGCCGATCTTCGGCTACAAGGCGATCGCCGCCTCGACCGTCGCGATCGCCTTCCTGGGCTTCCTGACCTGGGCGCACCACATGTTCACGGCGCCGATCCCCGAGGTCCTGGTCGTGTTCGTGATGCTCAGCTCGTACTTCATCGCGGTGCCGACGGGCGTCAAGATCCTGAACTGGGTCGCCACGCTGTGGAAGGGCGCGATCGAGTACAGGACGCCGCTGCTGTTCTGCGCCGGGGCGATCGCGATCTTCTTGATCGGCGGCATCTCAGGCGTGTTCCTGGCGACGTTCCCGATCGACTGGCAGGTCAACGAAACGTACTTCGTGGTGGCCCACCTGCACTACGTGCTCTTGGGCGGAGCGCTGATGCCGATCTTCGCGGCGATCTACTACTGGTTCCCGAAGATCACGGGCCGGATGCTGAACGACTCGCTCGGCAAGTGGAGCTGCGCGCTGATCTTCGTCGGCATCATGGTCACGTTCATGATCCAGCACGCGATCGGCCTCGACGGGATGCCGCGGCGCGTCTACGAGTATCCGAACGTCGGGCACCTGGCGCTCTACAACCAGATCTCGACGGTCGGCTCGTTCATCCTCGCCGTGGGTGTGATCCTGACGATCGTCAACGCTTGGCGCAGCCTCAAGGTCGGCGCGGTCGCCGGACCAGACCCTTGGAAGGCGAACACGTTGGAGTGGTTCACGAGCTCGCCGCCGCCGGTCAACAACTTCGACGTGATCCCGGTCGTGCACTCGGCCGAGCCGATGAAGGACATCAGGGCCGAGATCGAGCGCCGCTCCAGCGGCGCGAGCGTCGGTGGGCGGGTGGGCGCGTCATCCGCGACCGTGCCCGCCGGGGCCACCCAGATCGGGGTCTGATCTCATGAGCGTTTCGCCTCGGAGCGGCGCGGCTTCCGCCATCGCCGCCGCACCCGGACCCACCGGCGGCGCGCCGGCGGCCGGGATGCCGGGCCTGGCGCCGCGGACCTGGCAGCTTTTCAGCGACTATCTGGAGCTGACCAAGCCGAAGGTCCAGTCGCTGCTGCTGCTGACCACGATCGCCACGATGTACGTGGCGGGCGACCCGTCGCTCGGCTTGGTGGCCTTGACATGCCTCGGCGGCTACCTGTCGGCCGGGGGCGCCGGCGCGGTCAACCATTGGTTCGACCGCGACATCGACGCCCGCATGACACGGACCGCGAACAGGCCGATTCCCGCCGGACGAGTGCGCCCAGCGGCCGCGCTGA
>DATJWI010000006.1:0-4554 GCA_035501375.1 Solirubrobacteraceae bacterium | reverse complement strand
CAGTTTGAGACGCCCTGGGAGGGGGGCTTTGGGGGGAGGGCTGGCCCTCCCCTCGGGAGGGGGTTGGATTGGGCCCCGCCCTCCCGGGTCAAGACCTCCCTCTTAATCCTCGGATTCGCGCCAGACCTCGACCGAGACCTCCTCGACGGGCAGGGCGATCGGCGGCTCGGGCTTGGTCGCCTTGACCCAGACGCCTTCGAGGTCGTAGTCGGCGAGCAGGCGGTCGGCGATCGTGCCGCACAGCCGCTCGAGCGTGTTGTGGGAGCGCTGCTGGGCGATCAAAGCGACCAGCTGGCAGACCTCGTCGTAGTCGACGGTGTCCTCGATCGCATCGGTCACGGTGGCGTCGGCTTCGCCGAGGTCCAACCTCAGGTCGAGCACGATCCGCTGGCCGACCTCGCGCTCGGCCTGGCTGACACCGTGATGCGTATACAGCGACAGGCCGGCGATCTCGACGGTGACCGACTCGGCGTTCCCGTCGCGATCGTCGTCGAACTCGTCCCCGTCGCCGTCCAGCTCCTCAGCGTCCTCGTCTTCGCCGTCGGCGTCCATCGCCGCCCAACGTAGCAGCCGCGACCGCCAGGGCATCGGCGACCGGAGCGACGTCGTGGACCCTGAAGATGCTGGCGCCGCGCTCGAAGGCCAGCACGTTGGTGGCAACCGTGCCGGCCAGTCGCCGACCTATAGGAACCACGCCCTCCGGCTGGTTCGCGCCTTCCTGCTCGCCTGCGGTCAGCCTATCTGCGACCGGGCTGCCCTCGGCTGACTCGCCCGCGCCGGCCGGGCCTCTTAGACGATCGGACTCGGTGAGAACCCGGCCCAGGAAGCTCTTGCGCGAAGTACCGATCAGAACCGGGCGCCCGAGGGCTGCGATCTCGTCCAGGCGGGCCAACAGGGCTAGGTTGTGAGCCAGGGTCTTGCCGAAGCCGATCCCCGGGTCGAGCACGATCTTGTCCTCGGCAACGCCCACTCTTACCGCCCAAGCCATCCGGGCCTCCAGGAAGGCCCGCACGTCGTCTACGACATCGCGGTACTTTGGATCGGCTTGCATGGTGCGCGGCTCGCCGAGCATGTGCATCAGACAGCACTCACAGCCGCTGGACGCCACGACGCCCGCCATCTTCGGGTCCGCGCGCAGGGCGCTGACGTCGTTGACGAAGCTTGCGCCCGCCGCCAAGGCAGCCTCGGCGACCGCGGCCTTGGAGGTGTCGATCGAGATCTGGGGGCCGCTCTGCGCGGCCCTGGTCGTGTCGGCCTCGGCGATCGCCTCGATCGCGGGCACCACCCGGCGCAGCTCCTCCTCCACGGGCACCGGCTCAGCTCCGGGACGTGTCGATTCGCCGCCGATGTCGAGAATGTCGGCGCCTTCGCGGACCAGATCTTTCGCGCGGGCCGCTGCCGCCTCGGCGGCAAGGAACAGGCCGCCGTCCGAGAAGGAGTCCGGCGTTACGTTGACCACCCCCATCAGGCGGATGGCGCTACTCAAATCGAAGCACCTCGTACCTGAGAGAACCTATAGGCCTGAAGCGGCTGCGCGCGCGCCGGACACGCACTTTTGCGATCTTGCCGAGCGCCGCCACAAACACGCCACCGCACCGGCGGCCAGCAGCCGACCGGCCAAGCCAGGGCCCTTACGCCAGCTCCGGTCGCTCCGGCCCCTCGCCGCGCAGCTCGGCGGTGCCACCGGCCAAGCCGGGACGGGGGCTTACGCGCGGGGTTTCGCGCTCGGGCCGGTCCGCGGGGGCGGGCGGGGCGGGCAGCTCGGGCTTGGAGGACTCCTCTTCGGCGCCGAAGACCTCATCCTCGGACTTGCCGTCCAGGAGGGCCAAGAACTCCTCCTTCTCGATCGTCTCGCGCTTGACCAGGATCTCGGAGATCTTTGTCAGGTCGTGCTGGTGTTCGGTAAGGATGTCGCGCGCGCGCTGATGGGCAACCTCGACTATGCGCCTGACCTCGTCGTCGATCTCGCGAGCGATCTCGTCGGAGTAGTCGGGCTCGGTGGAGAACTCGCGGCCAAGGAAGGGCTGGCCGTGGTCGTGGCCGAAGACGCGCGGGCCGAGCTTCTCGCTCATGCCGAACCTCATCACCATCTGCTTGGCGGTGGCGGTCACCTTCTCGATGTCGTTCGATGCGCCGGTCGTGATCTCGTCGAAGACGATCTCCTCGGCCGCGCGGCCACCGAGCGTCATCGCCATCGTGTCGTTCAGCTCCGCCCGCGTTGTCAAGAAGCGGTCTTCTTGGGGCATCGAGATCGTGTAGCCGAGCGCCTGGCCCCTGGATATCACCGAGATCTTGTGGACCGGGTCGGAGTGCTCCAAGAAGTGACCGACCAGGGCATGGCCCATCTCGTGGTAGGCGGTGATCAGGCGCTCTTTCTCGGACATCACCCTGGTCTTCTTCTCGGGTCCGGCGATCACGCGCATGATCCCCTCCTCGAGCTCCTCCTGGTTGATCTCGCGCTTGCCGGTCCGGGCCGCCAAGAGCGCGGCCTCGTTGATCAGGTTCGACAGGTCGGCGCCGGTGAAGCCGGGCGTCTGGCCGGCGAGGGCGTCAATGTCGATCTGCTTGGCCAAAGGCTTGCCGCGAGTGTGGACCTCGAGGATCTTGGCCCTGCCCTTGCGGTCAGGCCTGTCGACGGCGATCTGGCGGTCGAAGCGGCCGGGCCTCAGCAGCGCGGGGTCGAGGATGTCGGGCCGGTTGGTGGCCGCGATCATGATGATGTTGTCCTTGGCCTCGAAGCCGTCCATCTCGACCAGCAACTGATTGAGCGTCTGCTCGCGCTCGTCGTGGCCGCCGCCGAGACCGGCGCCGCGGTGGCGCCCGACAGCGTCGATCTCGTCCATGAAGATGATGCACGGGCTGTTCTGCTTGGCCTGCTCGAACAGGTCCCTGACGCGTGAGGCGCCAACGCCGACGAACATCTCCACGAAGTCGGAGCCCGAGATCGAGAAGAACGGCACGCCCGCCTCGCCGGCGACCGCCCTGGCGAGCAGGGTCTTGCCGGTGCCGGGCGGCCCATACAGCAGGACGCCCGTGGGGATGCGCGCGCCGAGCGCCTGGAACTTCTTGGGGTTCTCGAGGAACTCCTTGATCTCGTGCAGCTCCTCGACGGCCTCGTCCACTCCGGCGACGTCCCTGAAGGTGATCTTCGGCGAGTCCGCCGACAGGCGCTTGGCTCGAGACTTGCCGAAGGACATGACTTTCGAGCCGCCGCCTTGGACTTGGTTCATCAGGAAAATCCAGAACCCGAGGAAGATCACGAACGGCAGGACGGCGATCAGGATCGATAGCAGCGCGCTGCTCTTTTCGGCTTCGACGTTGTAGGCAGGGACGCTGGCCGCTTTCAGCTGCTTGAAGAGTTCAGGCGTCTCTTGTTCGACGTAGCCGCCTTCCCATTTTTCTTTGTTCTTGAGTTCGACCGCAAGGACTTTGCCCTTGTTCTTGAACTCGACCGACTTGACTTCGTTTTTCGGGATTTCTTCGGTGACGAGCGTCTTGTAGCTGTGCGAGCGCCCCCCCGACGGGCTGTTGCTGACGAATTTGACGACCAGGAACGCCAAGACCAAGACGATCAGGATCGGGAAGGCGGCGCTCTTGAATGAACGGCTCATGGCGATATCACACTCTGTCTGGCGCCGGTCTAGAAGTCGTGGTCGCCAGTTGCCTAGCGTACCACGAGAAGGGCCATTTTCCGGTCATTGCAGGGCTTCATCGGCGCCTTTAGCGTTCCAACGCAGCAACGAACGGCAGGTTGCGGTGGCGCTCGGCGTAGTCAAGGCCGTAGCCGACGACGAAGCGGTCGGGAATCTCGAAACCGACGTATCTGGCCTGCAACGCGACCTTGCGTCGGGTGGGCTTGGTCAGGAGCGCGCAGACCTCCAGTGTGCGGGGGTTCCGTGAGCCAAGGTTGCGTAGCAGGTACTGCAAGGTCAGCCCGGAGTCGACGATGTCCTCGACGATCAGCACGTCCCGGTCCTCGATTGCGACGTCGAGATCCTTGAGGATGCGCACGACGCCCGAAGAGTCGGTCGCCGACCCGTAAGAGGCGACCGCCATGAAGTCGACCTCGACCGGGACCTCGATGTAGCGCATGAGATCGCTCAAGAAGAAGACGGCGCCCTTCAAGACGCCGACCAGCAACAGACGCCGGTCGGCATAGTCGCGGGAGATCTCGGCGCCCAGCTCGCGTACGCGTGCCTGCAGGTCACCGGCACTGACGAGCACCTCGCCGATCTCCTTATCTGGGGCGGCGATCGGAGATGCGGCGTCGGGCACGTAGGGCAGTCTAGTCCGGGTGCGGCGGCAGCCTTCCGACGCGCGGCGGGAGGCTGCGCATCCTCAGCTGGCCGTCATCGATCACAGCCGCGATGTTCTTGCCGACATGCAGCTCAGCTTGGCCGCCGCGCTCGCCGAGCGCCAAGATGCCTCCCAGCCTGGCGCCCGCCTGGGGCACGTGGCCACCGGCGGCCTGCTCGGCCAAGCGCACGACCACGAGGCGCGCCAGCGCCGGGTGCAGCTCCGCAAGGCGCGCCAAGGCGATCTCGTCGGCGTCTT
>DATJWI010000005.1:0-9554 GCA_035501375.1 Solirubrobacteraceae bacterium | reverse complement strand
CCCTCGGACCGGCACATGTGCCGGTCCGCGAGGCGGCGCATGCGCCGCCTCGACAACGTCGGCTGTGACGAGTCATGCGGGCACGCGCCCGGGCGGGGTTATCCTGGATGGACAAGATGCCGACGCGTACCGACACCGACCGGGAGCACATGGCCAGGGCGATCGAGCTGGCGCGCAAGGGCGCCGGCGCGGTCAGGCCGAACCCGGTCGTCGGCGCCGTGATCGCGCGCGACGGGGTGGTGCTGGGGGAGGGCTACCACGAACGCTACGGCGGCGCCCACGCCGAGGTCAACGCGATCGAGGCGTGCGGCATGGCCGATTTGGCGGACGCCACCCTGTACGTGTCCTTGGAGCCGTGCTGCCACGAGGGCAAGACGCCGCCGTGCACCGACGCGATCGTGCAGGCTGGGATCGGAAGGGTGGTCGTCGGCTCGGACGACCCGACCGAGAAGGCCGCCGGCAGGGGGCTCGGCATCCTGCGGGACGAGGGCGTCGAGGTGGTGTTCGCCGACGGCGAGCTGGCGACGACGGCGCGCCTGCTGAACCAGGCCTTTCGCAAGCACGCCCGGACGGGGCGCCCGTGGGTCCTGTTCAAGTCGGCGATGACCCTCGACGGCAAGGTCGCGACGAGGACGGGCGACTCGCAGTGGATCAGCGGCGAGCAGAGCCGGGCCCTGGCGCACCAGTGGCGCGCGTCGGTGGACGCGGTCGTCGTCGGCATCGGCACCGCCCTGGCGGACGATCCTCGCCTGACGGCCAGGCCGGGCGGCCGGGATGACGAGACCGCGCTGCGCCAGCCCAGGCGAATCGTGTTCGACTCGCTCGCAAGGCTGTCGCCAAGCTCGCAGCTGGTCTCGGCCGCCCTGGAGATCCCATTGACGGTCGTCGTCTCGAGGGCTGCGGCCAGGACCGACACCGACGCTCTGGAGGCGGCCGGCGTGCAGGTGCTGTTGGCCACCGGCGAGAACGAGCCCGCGCGCGTGAGCTCGGCTCTGGACCAGCTCGGCGCGCAGGGAATCGAGTCGGTGCTCTTGGAGGGCGGTCCGCACCTGGCAGGCGCTTTCCTGGACGCCGGCGAGATCGACGAACTGAGGCTCTTCCTGGCGCCCATGCTCTTGGGCGGCAGCGCCGCCCGCGACCCGTTGGAGGGCCAGGGCGTCGAGCAGATCTCCGAGGCCCTGAGAGCGTTGACCTGCGAATGCGGGCGCATCGGCGAGGACATCCTCATCAAGGCGAGATTGAGAGAGTGGTGACGGGATCGTGTTCACCGGCCTGATCGCGGACATCGGGAGCGTCAGCGGGCTCGAGCAGGACGGCGAGGGCGGCGTGACGCTGCGCATCGGGACGCGCTTGGCCGGCGAAATCGGCCAGGGCGACTCGGTGGCTGTCGACGGCGTCTGCCTGACCGCGAATGAGGTCTCAGACGATGGCTTTGGGGCGTTTGCGATGGCCGAGACGTTGCGCAGATCCTCGCTTGGGGGCCTGGAGCCCGGGGGCAAGGTCAACCTGGAGCTGGCGCTGCGCGCCGGAGACCGGCTGGGCGGGCACGTCGTGCAGGGCCATGTCGACGGGATCGGCGTCGTGAGAGAGCTGCGCGAGGAGGGCGGCTCGCGCGTCTTGGGCATCGAGTGCGACGGGGCAGGCGCGGGGCGCTATCTGGTGCAGAAGGGTTCGATCGCGGTCGACGGCGTCAGCCTGACGGTCAGCCGGTTGGGCGGCGGCGCGTGGGGCGAGGGCGCCGAGGGCGAGGGAGGGCTGGGCGAGGATCGTTTCGAGGTCTCGCTGATCCCCGAGACCTTGACCCGCACGAATCTTGGGGAGCTGGCGGTCGGGGATCGGGTCAACCTGGAGTTCGACGTCTTGGCCAAGCACGTCGAGCGTTTGCTGGAAGCACGATTTCAGGAGGTGCCCGCATGAGTGAGCAAGGTACGAAAAGCGAGGGGGCGCGCGCGCGCGAGTCGGGCTCGGGAGTGAATGTCACCGAGGCGGCTCTTACGCGCGCGCGCGAGTCGGCCACCGGAGAAAGCCCGTTCGCCACGATCGAGGAGGCCCTCGAGGAGATCAGGGCGGGAAGGATGGTTGTGGTCTGCGATGACGAGAGCCGCGAGAACGAGGGCGATTTGACCCTGGCGGCCCAGTTCGCGACACCGGAGGCGATCAACTTCATGGCCAAGGAGGGACGCGGCCTGATCTGTTTGTCGCTGACGGCCGAGCGCTGCGAGGAACTCGGCCTGGAGCTGATGGCGGCCAAGAACGAATCGTCGTTCGAGACCCCGTTCACCGTTTCGGTCGAGGCCAGGGAGGGCGTCACGACCGGCATCTCGGCGCACGACAGGGCGCGCACGATCCAGGTCGCGATCGACCCGAAATCGCATCCCAAGGATCTGGTGCAGCCGGGCCACATCTTCCCGTTGAAGTCGAGGGCCGGCGGCGTGCTCGAGCGCGCCGGCCAGACCGAGGCCGCGGTCGACCTGGCGCGGCTGGCGGGCCTGAACCCGGCGGGCGTGATCTGCGAGGTGATGAACGACGACGGCACGATGGCCAGGGTCGGCGACCTGGCTGGCTACTGCGAACGCCACGGCTTGAAGATGATCACGATCGCCGACCTGATCGCGTACCGGCGCCGCCACGACATGCTCGTCGAAAGGGTGGCCGCCGCGCGGCTGCCGACCGCTTTCGGCGAGTTCGAGGTCGTCGGCTACCGGTCGCTGCTCGACGGCAAGCACCACGTGGCGCTCGTCAAGGGCGATGTTTCAGGGCACGAGGACGTGCTGGTACGCGTGCACTCGGAGTGCCTGACCGGCGACGTGTTCCATTCGCTGCGCTGCGACTGCGGCGAGCAGCTGGAGTCGGCTCTGGCGATGATCGAGGGCGAGGGGACAGGGGTCCTCTTGTATCTGGCCCAGGAGGGTCGCGGCATCGGGCTCTTGAACAAGCTCAAGGCATACAGGCTGCAGGAGGACGGCTTGGACACCGTCGAGGCGAACCTGAAGCTGGGCTTGCCCGCGGACCTGCGCGACTACGGCATCGGCGCGCAGATCCTCGCCGACCTCGGCCTCACCTCGATTCGGATCCTGACCAACAACCCCAAGAAGATCAAGGGCCTGGAGGGCTACGGCCTGTCGGTGAGCGCCCAGGTGCCGATCGAGCACGCCCCGAACCCGCACAACGAGGAGTACATGAGGACCAAGGCCGAGCGCATGGGTCATACCCTGCATCATCAGGGCCTGAACCTCGACGCCGAGATGCTGCAGGTCGAGCGCGAGCGCAAGGCCGCCGAGGAAGGCTTGGACTGGTGAGCGGGCAGGTCTTCGCGATCGCCGTGGCGCGCTTCTACGGGGATCTCGCCGAGCGCCTGCTCGCGGGCGCGCGCGACGCCTTCGCGCAGGCAGGCCACGAGGTCGAGACGTTCGACGTGCCGGGCGCCTACGAGCTGCCGCTGGCTGCTTCCTACGCCGCGCGCAGCGGCCGCTACGCGGGCGTGGCCTGCCTGGGCGCGGTGATCAGAGGCGAGACCGACCACTACGACTTCGTTTGTGCCGAGGCCGCCAGGGGCATCATGAAAGTGCAGCTCGACACCGGCGTTCCATGCGCCTTCGGAGTGCTTACGTGCGACACGATGGAGCAGGCGCTGGCGCGCTCGGGCGGTGACCGAAGCCGGGAGACACGGGCCTCCGGCCCGAATCCCCGTTTCGGCCAGCGCGACCAGGGCAGGCATGCCGCCGAGGCCGTGATGGCGCTGGCGGGGCTGCGCGCACAGCTCGCTAGCGGCTAAACTGCCGACGCTATGGCAAAGGTGTGTCACAGCTGCGGGAAGGGCCCGGCGTTCGGGCAGAGCCGCAGCCACTCGATGGTCGCGACCAAGCGCAGGTTCGATCCGAACCTGCAGAAGGTAAGGATCCTGGTCGGCAAGGCGCCCAGACGCGTCTACGTCTGCACCAGGTGCCTGAAAGCCGGCAAGGTAACCAAGGCTGCCTGAGCCTCGCCTGACCGCGTTGCGCCGGTCATGGCTCCGGCGGACCTGATAAGACGTAAGCAGTGAGCGATCCCAACCTGGTTCGTTTTCGCGCGGCTGTCGCGGGAGGGCTGGCCCATCTGGAGTCGCGCAGGCAGGAGGTCAACGACCTCAATGTGTTCCCTGTCGCCGACGGCGATACGGGCGACAACATGGCGTTGACGCTGCGCGCGGTCCTGGCCGAGCTGGATGAGCTGCTGGGAACCAACGGCGATCAGCGCACGATCGACGAGATCGGACGCGAGGAGATCGTGCAGTCGGTCGCGCGGGCCGCACTGCTGGGCGCGCGGGGCAACTCGGGGGTGATCCTGTCGCAGCTGATCAGAGGCGCCGCCGAGGAGCTGGTCTCGAGACCCGGCGAGCTGATCGACGCGACCCTGATCGGCGCCGCTCTGGCGAAAGCCGCCGACCGCGCGTACGCCTCGGTGCGCGAGCCGGCCGAGGGAACGATCCTGACGGTCGCGCGCGAGATGGCCCACAAGATCGTGACCGACGTCGCCCACAGCTCCGAGAACCCGCGCCTGGGCCCGGCGACCGACCCGAAGATGCAGGACACCGCGATCGCGGACGCCCTGGAGCGGGCGGTGACGGCCGGTCAGGAGTCGGTCAAGCGCGGACCCGAGCTGTTGGCCGCGTTGCGCGAAGCGGGAGTCGTCGACGCCGGCGGCTACGGGCTGACGATCGTGTTCGCCGGCGTCGTGGCGGCTCTGCGCGGAGAAGAGGCGCCCGAGCTCGACCATTATGCGCCCGCTCAGATCACCCATCCTGAGCACGAGTCGAGCACCTACCGGTACTGCACGAACTTCGCCGTCACCGGCAACGACCTGATCCCGGGGGCGTTCATCGCGCCGTTGGAGGCTCTGGGCGACTCGGTGCTCGTCGTCGGCGACGCCAGCACCCTGAAGGTGCACCTGCACACCGACGAGCCGGAGCGCGCCACCGCCGTGTTCGCGAAGGCCGGGGAGGTGTCGAGGCTCGACATCGCCGACATGCGCGTCCAGGTTGCCGAGCGCGAAGACCGCCTGAGCGCTCACGTCCAGAGCAACGGCTCGCAAAACGGCGCTGACGTCGTCGAGCCGGAGGCCGCGCGGGCGCGCTGCGGCGCGCTGGTCGTCGTCAGCGGCGAAGGCCTGGCAAAGATGTTCAGGGAGCTGGGCCTGCACACGATCGACGGCGGACCGACGATGAACCCGTCGACATACGAGTTGCTGGCCGCGATCCACGAGGTGCCGGCCGAGGAGGTGCTCGTGTTGCCGAGCAGCCCCAACGTCGTGATGGCCGCCGAGCGGGCCGCCGAGCTGTCGGACAAGCAGGTGCTGGTGGCGCCCGCGATCGGTCAGCAGGCCGAGCTGGTGGCGGCGGTGGCGCTGGAGGGGGCTCGCAGCGTCGAGGAGAACGCGGCGGCCCTCGCCGAGGCGCTCGCGCACGTGCGCACCGGGGCGGTGGCCGAGGCGGCCCGCGACGACGCCCAGGGACGCTTCGCGCGCGGCGAGGCGGTCGGTTTCGTCGGCGAGCAGCTGATCGCCTGGGGCGAGCCGGAGGCGACCCTGGGCTCGGTGATCGAGGAGCTGGCGCGGGACGCGGAACTGATCAGCTGCCTGGTCGGCGAGGGCGCGCCGCTGATGGCCGAGCGGGTCGAGACGCTCCTCGACGGCCGGGTCGAGCTGGAGCTGCGCGACGGAGGCCAGCCGGCGTACTGGTGGCTCTTGGCCGCCGAGTAGCCGGGACGCGACCTCTGGAGTACAGACAGGTCTCTGGCCTGACCGGCGGGTTCGGTGCAGTCGCCGCGAAAGGGTCGGCGCGCGCGGGGGCGGTCTCGGGAGCGCTCGGACTGGCGATGACCGCCGGGCGTTGCATGATTAGGAGATGGCGCAGACCGCAACCACAGCCTCGTTGACCGGATCTGAGACGAAGGAATTCGGGCCGGACGTTGCCGGACGTCGGTGGCGGGCGCCGAGGTTCGCCTCGAGCAAGAGACCGACCTGGGAGGAGCTGCTGGCCGCTCCGGTGCGCTGGCCCCAGCCGTCGCGCCTGCGGCGGCCGCTCGAGGTCCAGGCGGGCGGCAAGCTGGCCGAGGGCCTGGGGAAGCTGGGTCTGACGAGCGTCGGGGACCTGCTGGAGCATCTGCCCAGGGAGGGCCGCGAAGCGTCCACGATCGGGGGTCTGCGCGAAGAGGAGCCGGCCACGATCGCCGTCCAGGTGCGCTCGATCGCCGCGCGGCCGGTCAGGCGGCGCGGGATGAAGCCGCTGGTGCAAGCGAAAGTGTTCGATCGGACCGGGACGATCGGCGCCACGTTCTTCAACCAGCCATGGCTCGTGCAGCGCTACAAGCCCGGCACGAGGCTCGTGTTGCACGGCAAGCTGACAGCCAGGGGGACCTTCAACGTCAGCCATCACGCGCCCGGCCAGGATCTCCCGATCGAGCGGGGCCCGGCGCCGGCGCCGGAGGCGGCCGGCGAGGTCGCGCACTATCCCGCCAGCGAGGGCGTCAGCTCCACCCAGATCTTCGCCCTCGTGCAGGCGGCGTGGGCGGGCCTGGCCGACGTGCCGGAGGCCTTGGACGCAAAGACCAGGCTTTGCGAGAAACTGCCCGACCGGGCGAGCGCGCTGGCGGCGATGCACGGGGCGCGCGACGCCGAAGAGCGCGAGCGGGGACGCCAGCGGCTCGCCTACGAGGAGCTCTTGCTGACCCAACTTTCGTTCTTGCGTCGCCGGTCCGGCCGCCGCGAACAAGGCGGCGCGATCAAGCTCGACCGCCAGGCGAGCCTCTCGGCGCGCTGGCTCGAGCAGTTGCCGTTCGCGCTGACCGAAGACCAGCGCATGGCGATCCAGGAGATCGGCGAAGACCTGGGGCGCGAGCAGGCGATGCAGCGGCTCTTGCTCGGAGAGGTAGGCAGCGGCAAGACCGTCGTCGCTCTATGGGCGATGCTCAGGGCTGTCGAGCACGGCCATCAGAGCGCGCTGATGGCGCCCACCGAGACCCTGGCCGAGCAGCACTTCGCGACCCTGCAGCGACTGCTCGGCGGCGAGCAAGCGAACGTGACATGCGCGCTCTTGACCGGCTCGACTCCGGCGCGCAGGCGCGCGGACACGCTCGGCAAGCTGGCCAGCGGCGAGCTGTCGCTGATTGTCGGCACGCACGCCCTGATCGAGCCCGACGTCCAGTTCGCTGGGCTCGCTGTTGCGATCGTCGACGAGCAACACCGTTTCGGCGTGCGCCAGCGGGCCGCGTTCGAGAGGTCGGGCTGGCCGGCTGGTTCCGCGGGCGGACCTGCCGAGGCGGCGGGCGGGCTTGCCGAGGCCGCGGGCGGGCTGGCTGAGGCGGCGGGCGGGCTGGCTGAGGCGGCGGTCGCACACGTGTTGCACATGACGGCCACGCCGATCCCGAGGACGCTCGCACTCGTGAGGTACGGCGATCTCGACACCACGATGCTGCGCGAGCTGCCGGCCGGAAGGCAGGCGATCGAGACGAGGATCGTCGCTGGAGAGGAGGCGCGCGCGCGCGCGTACGAGCACCTGCGCGAGCAGTTGCGGGCAGGCAGGCAGGCCTACGTCGTCTGCCCGCTGATCAGTGACGGAGACGACGGGCCCGCCGCGAGCGCGGAGAGCGAGGCGGCGGGCGGCGAAGGACTGCGCGCGGCGACCGCCGAGCTGGAGCGGCTGCAAGCGGGCGAGCTCAAAGACCATCGCCTGGTCCTGCTGCACGGCGGTATGAGGCCGGCCGAGAAGGCCAATGCGATGGCCCAGTTCGCGGCCGGCTCAGCCGACGTGCTCATCGCCACGACCGTTATCGAGGTCGGCATCGACGTCGCCAACGCGACCGTGATCCTGATCGAGAACGCCGAGCGGTTCGGGATCTCCCAACTGCACCAGCTGCGAGGAAGGGTCGGTCGCGGCGAGCATCGCTCGAGTTGCCTGCTTGGGACCGCCAACGCCGGCTCGCCGAGGCTGCAGGCCCTGGCCGAACACTCCGACGGCTTCGAGCTGGCCGAGATCGACTTGAAGCTGCGCAACGAGGGCGAGCTGATCGGCGTCAGGCAGTCGGGTCTCAGCCAGCACCGAGTGGCGCGGCTGCCCGAGGACCTGGCGCTGCTCGAGCGGGCGCGCGAGCGGGCGCTTTCGATCGTGACGGCGGACCCCGGGCTGCGCGCCCCCGAGCATGCTCTCCTGGAGGACGCCCTGCAAAGGGCCTTCGGCGCCCAGGTCGTCCAGCCGATCCCAGGATGACCTTGGATCCATACCTGGGGGCGGCCTCGGATCCGGGTCGCACTCGCGCCGAGCCCGGCCGCGCCAAGGCGGTCCGGTCTCGGGGGCACGCATGCTAAGGGTGATAGCCGGCAGCTATGGCGGGCGCAGGCTGGAAGCCCCCAAGGGCAGGACGACGAGGCCGACATCGGAGCGTGTGCGCGAGGCCGTGTTTTCGATGCTGGGCGAGGTCGATGGCGCCCGGGTGCTCGACCTGTTCGCGGGCAGCGGCGCGCTCGGCATCGAGGCGCTCTCGAGGGGCGCCAAAGAGGCAGTCTTCGTGGAGCGCGACCAGGGCGCGATCGCGACCCTGAAGGCCAATCTGGCGACGCTCGGGGTCGGCGGCGAGCGGGCCGAAGTCAGGCGCGAAGAGGCGGTCGGCGCGCTGGGCAAGGCGTGTGAGCGCCAAGAGACATACGATCTGGTCCTGATCGATCCTCCATACGGGCGCGTCTCCGACTTGGGGCCGGCGCTGGCGAAGGCCCTGCCGGCGCTGCTGGCTTCAGGGGCGCGCGTGGTCTTGGAGAGCGATCGGCGAGCGCCGCCGTACCTCGAGCTGGCGCTCGTGAGAGAGCGCCGCTACGGAGACACCGAGATCAGGATCTATACGACCAAATGACAGCGAGACAGAAGATCAGATGACAGCCAGGCCGCTGATCGCCGTATGTCCGGGTTCGTATGACCCGATAACGAACGGCCATCTCGACGTGATCGGACGAGCCGCCGCGCTGTACGACGAGGTCGTGGTGGCGGTCGTCAACAGGTCTGTCCGCAAGGACAGGACGTTGTTCGGGATCGAGGAGCGGGTCGGATTCATCGAGCAGGCGACCGCCGAACTCGACAACGTGCGCGTCGAGCCGTTCAGCACGCTGGTCGTCGAGTTCGCGCGCAAGGTCGGCGCCAAGGCGATCGTCAAGGGTCTGCGGGCGATCTCCGACTTCGAGTACGAGCTCGAGATGCACCAGCTCAACCGCAGGCAGGACCCGGGGATCGAGTCGGCCTATTTGATGGCAAGCCCGCAGTACAGCTTCCTGTCCTCGAGCGGCGTCAAGGAGCTGGCGATCTTCGGGGGCAAGATCGACGACCTGGTGCCGCCCGACGTCGCCAGGCGCTTGCAGGAAGAGTTGCGACGTTGACGAACTTGACTTGGAAATCCGCCGCGCGAGGGCAATGGCAGGCGCGCAGGCGCCGGCCGGTCTGGCCGTGGGGGCTACGCGAACGGAGATAGTGTTAAGCGATGGACGTTCTGGTACTCATCGACAAGCTCGACGATCTCGTGCACAACGCAAAGCCG
>DATJWI010000004.1:0-6934 GCA_035501375.1 Solirubrobacteraceae bacterium | reverse complement strand
TCTGCACGAAGCAGAGCATCGTGGCGAAGTTCGGCGAGATCATGCCCGCGCCCTTGCACTGGGCGCTGAGCTGGACGGTCCCCGACGGGAGATCGACCTGAAGGCTGGCGCGCTTCTCGAAGGCGTCGGTCGTCTGGATCGCCTGCTGAAAGTCGGAGTCGCCGTCGGGACGCAGCTGTGAGCTCGCGTCGAGAATCCCTTTGAGCGCACGGTCGACCGGCAGGTACCAGCTGATCCCGCCGGTCGAGCCAAGCACGATCTCGTCGGGCTCCAAGCTCAGCGCGATCGCGGCGGCGCCCTGGGTCTTGGCGGCGTCGTCAAGGCCGCGCTGGCCGGTCTCGGCGTTGGCGCACCCGGAGTTGGCGAGCACGGCCCTCAGCCGCTCCAAACGGCAGCGCTCGCGACTCAGCAGCACCGGGGCCGCCGGGGTCGCGGTCGCGGTGAAGCGCGCGGCGGAGACCGGCGAGTCGGAGTCGCAGACGAGGATGCCCAGATCGATGTTGCCGGATGGCTTGATCCCGCAGGCCACGCCCGCCGCCCTGAAGCCGCCAGGCAACCCGGCGGTCGTCGGGTCCAGTTCGCGCACGTGCCCTGGCGCTGGTGTCCAGCGCGAGCGAAAGAAGGGCTTGGGCGGGCCGGCCGAGGCCCGATCGCCCCAGACGTCGTTGCCGGCGCTCACAGCAAGCCCTCCGTCTCGTCGAAGCCGAACATCAGGTTCAGGTTCTGGACGGCCTGCGAGGAGGTGCCCTTCCAGAGGTTGTCGATCGCGGACAGCACGACGACCTTGCCGGTGTGAGGGTCCGCTGCTGCGAAGATGCGGCAGTAGTTGGTCTGGCAGACGTCCCTCGTGCCGAGCCCGCCCTGCTCGACCACCTCGACGAACGGCTCGCGCGCGTACGCGTCGGCGTACAGCTCGGCAAGCTCGGAAGGCGCGACGGTCCGTGTGGTCGTCACATAGCAGCTGGCCAGCTCGCCCTGGTCGAGTGGAACCAGATGAGCCTGGAACTGGACGGGCAGCTCCGCGCCGAGCAAGGCCAGCTGCTCCTCGATCTCGGGGGTATGGCGGTGGCAGGCGACCTTGTACGGGAAGATGTTCTCGCCCGCGAACGACAGGTGCGTGGTCTCGTCGAACGTGCGCCCGGCCCCGGAGATGCCCTGCTTGGCGTCGATCACGACGTCCGCGATCAGGCCGGCTCGCGCCAGAGGGGCGAGACCGAGGACCGACGCCGTCGGATAGCAGCCGGGATTGGCGACGATCGAGGCCCCGGCGATCTCGGCCCTGTGCAGCTCGGTCAGGCCGTAGGCGGCGTCGGCGAGCAGGTCGGGGCGCGGATGCGGCCCGTACCACTGTTCGTAGATCGCCTGCTCGGACAGCCTGAAGTCGGCGCTGAGGTCGATGACGCGAACGCCGCGTTCGCAAAGCGCGGCGACCGTCGGCGCGGCGGCGGCGTGCGGGTAGGCCACGACGGCGGCGTCGAGGCTCCCGGACGCACCCGAGCCGGAGCTCGCCGCGGCGAAGATGCTGTCGAGGTCGAGCTCTTCGATCTGAAGCGGCACGCGATAACGGGGATACAGGTCATCCAGTCGCCGACCGACCTCCGATCGGCCGGTTATCGCGACCAGCTCGAAGCGGGGATGGCGCCAGAGCAGGTGCGCGGCCAGCGCCCCGGCGAAGCCGGTCGCGCCCGCAACGAGCACCCGCGGCGAGCCGGAAGCGAAGTTTTGGGGGGCGCCAATCTGCTCAGCCACCGCGCAGCTCACCCCCAAGGCCGGCGAGCGCGGCGAGGACCCGGTCGCGCGCGGGGGCCACGTCCTCGTCGGTCAGCGTCCGGTCGAGCGCCCTGAAGGAGAGGCTCAGCGCGAGCGAGCGCCGGCCGGCGCCGATCTGCTCGCCGGCATAGACGTCGAAGACCTCCACGTCTTCGAGGATCTCCCCGGCGGCGCCGCGGACGGCGTCGAGGACCGCGCCGGCGGGCACCTCTTCGGGCAGGACGACGGCCAGGTCGAAGCGCAAAGCCGGCGAGGAGCCGTAAGGCCTGAAGGCGACGACCTCGGGTGCGACCGCGGCGAGCTTGCCAAGGTCGATCGCGAACGCGGCCGTGCGCTGCAAATCCCAGGCAGCGGCGACCGCCGGGTGGACCTCGCCGAGGAAGCCAAGCTCGACCGGCTCGGCCCCGTCCTGCCGATCGGCAGCCGCGCGGGCGCCCGGGCCGGCCTCTTGGCCTGCGCTCGTCCCGGCACCCGGGCCGGCGCCTGGAGCCTGCGCGAGCACGACGGCGCAACGGCCTGGATGCAGGAACGGCCAGCGCGACTCCGGGACCGCCTGTAGCGTCCAGTCGACGGACAGGCGCTCGAGCAGTCCGCCGAGAAGAGCCTTGGCGGCGAAGAAGTCAGCCGATGCGCGCTCTCCGCGCCAGGAGCGCGGTCCGAGGCCGCCGGTCAAGAGTGCGCCTAGAGCATGGTGCTCGTCCGCTGGCGTCTCGCCCCCGGCGCCCAGAGCGCCGCCTTCGCCGCCTTCGCCGCCTTCGCCGCCAATACCGCCACCGTCGGGGTCTTCGACCGCGCGGTAGGCCGTCCCGGACTCGAAGATCGCGATGTCGGACCGGTTGCGCGCCACATTGTGACGGGCTGCGTCCAACAGGGAGCCGAGCACGGTCGGGCGCATGATCGACTGATCCTCGGAGAGCGGATTCTCGATGACCACGACGCGACGCAGTGGATGACCGGGGGGCAGAAGCAGGCGGTCGAGCAGGGCGGGCTCGGCGAAGCTCCAGCCGACGATCTCGTACAGGCCGCGGCCCGCCAGCGCGTCCTCGGCGGCACGGCGCACGCGCTGGGCGTGGGTAAGCCGGCCGGCGGCCCCCCGGCGCGCGGGCAGAGTAACCGGAAGCCGCTCCAGGCCGTCGATCCTGGCGACCTCCTCGATCAGGTCGATCTCCCTGGTGACGTCGTCGCGGCGCAGGACCGGAACGGTGACCTCCAGGCCGCCATCGACAGGTCTTGTGGCGAAGTCGAGCGCGGCCAGGATCTCGGCTTGACGCGCAAGCGGTACGCCCACGCCGAGGATCGCCCCCACCCGGGCCTCACGCAGCTGGATCGTCGCGGCGGCCGGTCCGGGGCCGCCGAGGTCGATCGTGCCCGGCATCAGGCGCGCGCCGCACAGCTCGATCATCAAGCGGCTTGCTACAGCCTGCGCGTGCAGGCACTGCTCGGGCTGAAGACCCTTCTCGAAACGGGCCGACGCCTCGCTGCGCAGTCCGAGCGCCCACGAGCTGCGATGTATGTTCGGACCGTTCCAGGTCGCGACCTCCATCAAGACCCGCCTCGTGTCGGGTCCGACCTCCGAGCGCGCGCCGCCCATCAGGCCGGCGATCGAGGTCGGGCCCTCAGCGTCCTCGATCACGACCATGTCCCGGTCCAGCAACCTCGTCTGGCCGTCGAGCGTCTCGACTCGCTCGCCGGGCTCGGCCCTGCGGACCGTCAGCTTGGCGCCCGCGACCCGGTCGAGATCGAAGGCGTGCAGAGGCTGGCCGGCGATCAGCATCACATAGTTGGTGATGTCGACCACATTGTTGATCGGCCGCTGGCCGGCCGCCATCAGACGCGCTTTCAGCCACAGTGGCGAAGGCGCGATCGTGACGTCCTCGAACACCCTGGCGGTGAAGCGCGGACAGAGGTCAGGGCATTCGACCTCGATCTCGACGCCCGCGACCGCCCCCTCCGAGCCGGGATCGTCAGACCACGGTTCGGGCGCCAGCGCGGCTCCGGTGGCCGCGTGCAGCTCGCGCGCGACCCCGTAGACGCCGAGGCAGTCGGGCCGGTTCGGCGTGATCTCCAGCTCAATCGTGACGTTCTCGATCGGCAGCACCTCGCCGAGCGCTACGCCCGGGGCCAGGTCCGCCTCGGAAGCCGGGCCGGCGCCATTCAGAACCATGATCCCCTCGCTCGAGTCCTCGATCTGAAGCTCGGCTGCGCTCAGGATCATGCCTTCGGAGCGGACGCCTCTCAGCTTGGCGGCCTTCAGCTTGGACCCGTCGGGCATGACCGCGCCGGGCCGCGCCACGGCGACCGCCTGGCCGGCGGCGACATTGGGCGCTCCGCAGACGATCGTCACAGGATCGGGCTGGCCGACATCGACGGTGCAGACCTTCAGGCGGTCGGCGTCCGGATGGCGCTCGGCGGCGAGCACCGCACCGACCACGAAGTTCTCGCCCGAGACCACACCCCGGCGGTGGATCGCCTCGACCTTCGTGCCGGTCATCGTCAGGCGCTCCTCGATCGCCTCCACGTCGAGCCCCGGATCGCAGTATTCGAGCAGCCAGTCGAGCGGAACCTTCATCCGAGCTGCTCCAAAAAGCGCAGATCATTTTCGTAGTAGAGCCGCAGGTCGGGGATGCCGTGCTTGAGCATCGCGATCCGCTCGATTCCCATCCCCCAGGCGAAGCCCTGGACCCGCTCGGGGTCGTAGCCCGGGGCGTTGGCCTCGGTGGTGGCTATGTAGGAGTAGACGTTCGGGTCGACCTCGCCGGCGCCCAGCACCTCGAGCCAGCCCTCGCCCTTGCACAGGTAGCAGCGCGAGCCGTCGCGCAAGTAGCCAGCGCCGGAGCAGTGAAAGCAGGAGACGTCGACCTCGACGGACGGCTCTGTGAAGGGAAAGAAATGGGGGCGCAGCCTGACCTCGCGCTCTGAGCCGAACAGCTCCTGGGCGAATACGAGCAGCGTGCCCTTCAGGTCGGCCATCGTGATGTCCTCGTCGACCGCCAAGCCCTCGATCTGGTGGAACTGGGGCGTATGGGTGGCGTCGGAGTCGGGCCGGTAGACGCGGCCGGGGATGACCACGTACAGCGGCGGCGGTTTGGCCTCCATCGCCCTGATCTGCATCGGCGAGGTATGGGTCCTGAGAACCGTGTCAGGACCCGCATAGAAGGTGTCGGTGCGCGCGCGGGCAGGGTGCGTAGGCGAGTGGTTCAGGGCGTCGAAGTTGTAGTGGACCGTCTCGACCTCGGGGCCTTCTATGACCGTGAAGCCGAGCCCCAAGAAGACGTCTTCCAGTTCACGGCGGGTTGCGCTCAGAACGTGCAGCCGACCAGTCGGCTCAGGCGGCGCGCCGGGCAGGGTCACGTCGACGGCGTCCTCGCGCAGACTCCGCTGCAACTCGGCGGCGTCCAGTTCGCCCGCGCGCCGCTCGATCAGAGCCTCCAGCTCCTGGCGCGCCCGATTGGCGGCCTGGCCGACCGAGCCCCGTTCCTCGGATGGCAGCTGGGCGACGCCCCGCAGCAACTGGGGCAGCTCGGCGCGGCGACCGAGATGATGGACACGCAGCCGCTCGAGCTCTTCGCTCGAGCTTGCCGCGGCGATCTCCGCCTCGGCCTGTGCGCGCAGTGCCTCGATCCGGTCGATCATGTGGGCCGGACCCTAGTCGATGTACGCTGGACGCCAGTCGATGTGAGCCAGGCGCCGGATGAAGAGCGGGTCGTCTCGTAAAGCGCCACGGTCGCAGCCATCGCGGCGTTCAGAGACTCTCCGAGGATCGGGATCTGCGCAACGTGCTCGCACGCTTGGACGACCTCCTCTGGCAAACCTTCGCGCTCTGCGCCGACCAGAAGCGTGAGCGGTTCCTCGCCGATCCGTGCCGACACCTCAGCCAGGGGCTCGCCGGCGCCGGCCACCAGCGCGACCCGGGCACCCGGCAATTCGGCGGTGTCGCGCGCGCGCGCGAGTGCGACCGCGAAGATCGTTCCCATGCTCGCTCTTACCGCCTTCGGCGCGTGCGGATCGGCGCAGTCCGGCCCGAGCGCCACGCACGAGGCGCCGAAGGCGTGGGCTGCGCGCAGGACGGCGCCGACATTGCCGGGATCGCGCAGGCCGTGCAGGTAAACGCACAAGGGGCCGATGGGCTCAGCCGACCAGCGCTGCTCGTAGACACCGATCGCACGCGTGCCCGAGCCGAGCGTCGAAGCGGCGGCAAGCGCGGGCTCGTCGACGTCGACGAAGTGCCCATCGCCGATGCTGGTGCCGGCCAGGCGATAGCCTTCGATCGCCGGGCGCCCGGCGTGCTCGGCGGCTGCGATCAGGTCCTCGCCCTCCGCGCTGAAGACGCCGGCCTGAGCGCGCCCGCGCTTGGTGTGCAGGCGGCGCAGCGCCTTCAGGCGCGGGTTTTGCTCGGAGGTGATGGTCACGGCTTGTGCTCTTTTCGTCCTGCCTCTTGCTCAGTCTGCCTTCGTCTGTCGGATCTGTCTTCGTCTGTGTCGAGAAAGGCCGGCGAAACCCACAAAAAAGGGCGCCGTCCCTTTCAGGTGCAGCGCCCGGAGCGAGTCGGTTTCGGCGGCGTATTCAGGCGGCCGACGCCGACGCCTCGCGGGCGGTCTCGGCGATACGTCGGAACGTGTCTGCGTCGCGAACGGCCATGTCCGCCAGGACCTTGCGGTCGAGCTCGATGCCGGCCAGGGTCAGGCCGTGCATCAGCTGGGAGTAGCTCATCCCGTTCTGCCTCGCCGCCGCGTTGATGCGGGTGATCCAAAGCCTGCGAAAGTCGCGCTTGCGGTTGCGCCGATCCCTGTACGCGTAAGAGTCGGCCTTCATCAAGGCCTCCTTCGCACGCTTGTAACCCGAATGCGCCTCGCCGCGGAAGCCCTTCGTCAGCTCGAGCGTCGCGCGCCGCTTCTTGCGCGCGTGCAGAGAGCGCTTGACCCTCGTCATTTGGAGACCCCCAGCAGCTTCTTGATACGCGGTTCGTCGTGCTTTGCGATCGCGACCGGGGTACCCAGATGACGCTTCTTTTTGGGCGACTTCTTCTCGAGGATGTGGCTCGTGAAGGCGTGCCTGCCCCGCACCTTGCCCGAGGCGGTGATCTTGAAGCGCTTCTTGGCGCCCGAATGAGTCTTCATCTTCGGCATTGGAATCTAAGATCGAGGGGTTCCGCTCGCCGACCTAC
>DATJWI010000003.1:0-5596 GCA_035501375.1 Solirubrobacteraceae bacterium | reverse complement strand
GAGCCTGTGGGCTGGCGACCGACGTTCATCGACTACCTGTACGTGTCTTTGACCAACGCGACCGCGTTCTCGCCGACCGACACGATGCCCTTGAGCCCGATGGCGAAGTCGGTTATGGGCCTGCAGGCGATGGTCTCGCTGGTAACGATCGGCCTGGTCGTCTCGCGGGCGGTGAACATCCTCTAGGACGTTCTAAGGAACCTAAGGAACCATCGGCGCATGACTTCTCAAAACTGATGTTGTGCCAGCCGGTGCATGCACCGGCTGGCGACCTCGCGCATGCGCCAACGGCTGACCACATGCACGATCCCGAGCAGGCTCGCATCGCCTGCGATGCGGGCCACCCAATCAGCTTAAGAAAGCATGCACCGGGCAGAACGACAGATGCGCTTACGCGGCCTGGGGCTCCATGGCGAGGGCCTGGTCGATCAGCGCGTATACGGGCTCGCCGGCCCCCAGCGAGACGGCCTGGCGCAGGGCGTCCAGCGAGCCCTCTCGGTCGGCCAAGCGCAGGCGCAGACGCCCGAGGCGCTCCCAGGCGCCCGCGTCCGAGGGCCCGCGGTCAGCCGCGCGCGTGGCGGCCTCCTCGGCGAGGTCGATCGCGCCGATGTCTTCGTAGATGCGCGCGGCGAAGCGGTGGGCCGCGGGGCGTTCGCCGTCGACTCGCGCCCAGTCGCGAACCGAGCGGGCGGCCGCGTCGAGCTTGCCGGCCTGCCAGAAGGCGAGCGTCATCAGGCGCAGGACCGCCACGTTGCCGGGCTCGGCGTCGCGCGCGTAGATCAAGCGCTGGGCCGCCAACTCGTACTCGCCTTCGGCCATCGCCCGCTGCGCGGCGATCAGGAAGCGCTCGACGCGCTCGGAAGCGGGGTCTGGCTTCGAGAAGTCGACGAACTTCAAGCTGCCCGCCGGCACGGTCCTGATGCCGTGACTGAAGCTGACCCGGGCCCACTGCTGCACTTCCTCGCCGCCTGACTCGAGCCCACCTGCACCTGAAGAGAAGTAGATGCCCCTGACGGTGCCCACCCCCCACTCGGGATAAGAGAGGCAGCGTGCGTAGCGATGCACGACCGAGTGATCGGGCACCCTGCTGCCGAAGGGATCGTTCTCGGCACGATCCTTGGCCGCCGCGCGCGCACGCTGCTCGGCTTCATAGGCACGCCGGCCAGCCTCTTCGCGCTCGCGCCTGGCCGCGGCGGCGCTTACCTTGACGGCGTTCGCGGAGACCTTTCCTCCGCGCGATCCTTCAGCCAATCGCTCGAGCTGGTCGGCCGCCTCGTTGATCGCCTTCAGATGGCGCTCGTGCTCGAACTGCCTGCCGGACGGGGCGATGTCGGGGTGCCAGCGCTTGGCCATGCGCCGGCGGGCCAGCTGGACGTCGCGCTTGTCGAACGGCGGCTGGAGCTCCAGCAGGAGCATGTGCTGCTCGACATCCAACACGACCGTGGGCATGGCCTGTCTAAATTAGCGCTCCGCGACCGCGACGGCGCGAAAATCGGTGCAGCAACCTGTCAGCGTTCGTCCAAGCTCGGCTGGAGCAGCTGTTCGAGAAAGAAGCGCGCCTTGGGGTGTGGGGCCTGGTCCGGGTAGACGCTGGCGAGTAGCTCCAGGGCCTGCTCGACGCTGCACAGGCCGCACTCTCGCAGCAGGATCTCGATGTCTTCGTCGTCCTCGCCGAAGCGCATCGCCATCAGCTTCATGGCGAGCAGATATCTCGGCGAAGCGGTCGCTATCTCGATCCCGGCGATGTCCGGCAACGGGCGGGCATCCGCGTCCTCGCCCGGCATAAAGGCCTTGACGGCGTCGTTGAGCCAGTCCTCGGGCAGGTCCAGCTCCTGTGCGACCTTGGCAGCGGCCGCATAGATCGAAGACTTGGGCTCGAATACCGCGTCGATGTCTCTCGTGACTCGCCTCTCGGAGTAGGCAAGCGCCATGGCGGCGCCGCCGACGATGAAGATCTGACCACGGATGCCCCGCCCGCGAAGCTCGTCGCCGAGGGCCTGCAAGGCCGTCAGAATGCGCGCGCGCGTAAGAAGCCTGTCAGACACGGTCGAAGACCTCTCGCGCCATGAACACGCCATGACGGGCGAGCAGGGCAGGCGTGTGGGCGAGCGTGTAGGCGTGAAAGGCTTGGCGACTGGCGACGAACCACCAGGGCTCGACGAAACGACCGGGGTCATCGACCCATCCGGGCGCGGCGACCCCGGCCTCGGCCGCGAACAACTCGGCTACGCCAGCGAGGGCGGCGTCGAAGCGCCCGTCACCGGTGGGCGGCGGCTCGGCCGCGAGCAGCGCGATCCGCCCGGGGCGAGATGAGCCCCTGAAGTCGTCGGCGAACCCGAACAGCAGGCGCAGCGCGTCGCGTTCGCGGCCTTCGCGCAGACCCTCCTCGATCGCCGGCGCCAGCTCGGCGAGCGAGGCGGAACCCCGGCGTACGCGAGGCTGCGTCACCAGACGAACATCGTGCTCGCAGCCGTCGAGCAGCCGCTCGATCGTCGCCAGCGTCGGGGTGCGCGCGCCGGACTCGTAGGCCGCGACCGCCGGCTGGGTGGTGCCCGCGCGGCGGGCAAGCTCCTGCTGAGTGATACCGGCAGAGCGGCGGGCTTCCTGGATCGCAGGCGCAACGTTCATATCATCAATCAGTATATACATCTTGATATAGTCGTCTCCGTCAAGATGACATCTCCGATCGACGACCCGCCATCTCAGACCGGCAAGAAGCCTCCCGAGCACACCAACGGACCACCCTCGTCCTGCGACGTCGCCGTTATCGGCGGCGGGATCGTCGGCCTGGCGGTCGCCAGAGAGCTGACCAGGCGCAGGCCGAAGGCGACGGTCTGCGCGTTCGAGCGCGAGCGGGAGGTCGGAGCCCATCAGACGGGCCACAACTCAGGGGTGATCCACGCGGGCGTCTACTACAGGCCGGGCTCCCTGAAGGCCAGGCTGTGTTTGGAAGGCGCCAGGGAGCTGTACGAGTACTGCGAGGCCAACCAGATCGCCCACGAGCGACGCGGCAAGCTGATCCTCGCAACCGACCAGGGCGAGCTGGGCCGCTTGGAGGAGCTCGAAAGACGCGGCTTGGCCAACGGCGTGCCCGGCCTGAGGCGGGTCGACAGACATGAGATCGAAGCCAAGGAGCCGCACGCGCGCGCGATCTCGGGGTTGTGGTCGCCGGCGACCGGAGTCGTCGACTTCGAAGCCGTGGCGAAGGCTTACGCCGAGGACGTGCGCGAAGCCGGCGGCACGGTAGCGACCGGCTGCGAGGTAAGGCGCCTGGCCGCCCGGCCGCGTTCGATACAGGTCGAGCACGCGCGAGGCGCGACGCAGGCGGGACAGGCGATCGTGTGCGCAGGCGCCTGGTCGGACCGGCTGGCGGTGTCGGCCGGAGCGAGCCCAGACCCGCGGATCGTGCCGTTCAGGGGTGCATACCTGAAGCTGGCGAGCCGGCAGGCGGAGCTTGTGCGGGGCCTGATCTACCCGGTGCCGGACCACAAACTGCCCTTCCTGGGCGTCCATCTGACGAAGACGATCGACGGCGAGGCTTTGATCGGGCCGACGGCGCTGATCGCGCCCGCGCGCGACGCCTACAAACTGGGCGGGATGCGCCCGCGGGACCTGCTCGACACGGCGCTCTGGCCCGGGACCTGGCGGATGGTCGGGCGCGAGTGGCGCTCTGGGTTGACGGAGCTGCGGCACGCCGCCTCGAAGACGGCGCTGGTCAAGGCGGCCGCCAGGTTCGTGCCGGCGCTGCGCCCAGACGACGTCGAAGTCGCGTTCGCGGGCGTCCGCGCCCAGGCGGTTGCCCGCGACGGGAGCCTGCTCGACGACTTCGTCTTCGCGGGCACCCCGCGCGCACTGCACGTACGCAACGCGCCCTCGCCCGGAGCCACCTCAGCGCTGGCGATCGCCAAGCACATCGTCGACGAGGCCGAGCGCGCGTTCGGACTCAGCTGAGCCACAGGCGCGAACCGACGCCCGAGAAACAAGGAGTCCGGCGTTGCTAATAGAATCCTGAGCCACAGCAACAGACGGCTGACAGGCCCACGCCCAGGACAGGGCCCAGCGCAAGCAAGACCACCGACGGAGGTTCGCATGACCCGCAACTACGTCCTGACTTCGAGCACAAGGCAGACTTCGACGAGCGGCGGCGACCAGCGTCGACGCGTACGGCTGCGCGGCCTGCTGGCCCTGCCGATCGCGCTGCTTCTGGCGATCGCGCCGGCGGCAGGGGCGTCGGCGGCCGGCACGACCGGCAGCGAAGGGCTTTCGGGCTACAAACACACCGAAAGCGCCAAAAAAGAAACCGTTCCGGCCAAAACCACGAAAGAAGCAGAACCGACCAAAGCGGTCGAACCGGCCACGACCAGCGAACCGGCGACAACGACCGAACCGGAGGCGAAAGCCAAGACCTTGCCGTTCACCGGCTACGACCTGAGCTGGACGGTCGGTTTCGGCGTGCTCCTGGTGGGCGCCGGCGGCTCGATCGTCTTGACGCAGCGTCGTCGGCGCGGCGCGAACCGCTAGCGCCAGCAGGCGGTCGGACTCGCGCCCGGACTTGGTCTGGCCAAAGCGGCGCCAGACCAAGCGGCGCCAGACCCGAGACGTGCACTGAGGACCGCCGGTCAGCCGGCGGTCCTTTTGCGTCCAGGCGCAACATCCCGCTCTGAGATGCACTGAGCCCGCCCGGAGCGCAGACGTACCTGCCCGGACTGCACTGAGCCCGCCCGGAACGCGCTCAGACCCGCCTGGAAACGTGGGCGGGGGGAGTGTTCAATCGCTGAACACAAATAGCTCGCATCGGCCCATTGTGGATTGCTTGACAAGCGCCGATCATCGGTGGCCCGCGAGGCGGGGGCTCCTAGAAACGAGGCAGGGGGAGAAACAGTGCTTGGCAGCGCCAGTGCCATGGATGGACAGGTGGGCTTTCGCACTCGCCGGACGCTCGACGACTCGCCGGAGGCCACGCGCGAAGTACGCCTGGCGATCGCAAGAGCCAAGGAGGGGGACCGCGACGCGTTGCGGCTGCTGTACATCAGGTACTCGGGCAACGTGTACGGCTATGTGAGGTCGATCGTCAAGGACGACCGGGAGGCCGAGGACCTGACCCAGCAGGTCTTCATGAAGCTGATGACGGTGATCGTCAAGTACCAGGATCAGGGCGTGCCGTTCTCGGGCTGGCTCTTGCGGCTGGCCCGCAACGTGGCGCTCGACCATCTGCGCCGGCGCAGGGCGACGCCGCTGGAGGAGGTTCCCGGCGTCGAGCGCCATCATCCGGACGACGAGGCTCGCGAACGCGCCCGCGACCTGCACGCCGCGCTGGCGGCGCTGCCGGAGGAGCAGCGCCACGTGATGATCATGAGGCATGTCGTCGGGCTCTCGCCGCCGGAGATCGCCGAGCGCATGGGCCGCTCGGAGAGTTCGGTGCACGGCCTGCACCATCGCGGGCGTCGCGCCCTGCGCCAGGAGTTGAGCAGGCTCGGCTCTGCGCCCGCTACCAGCGCGGGCTTGGCTGCAGCGGCCGCGAGCGGGGCATGAGCGCCGGGGCGTCCAGCCCGTCGGCGGGCACCGGCGCCGCGGACCCGGCCGGGAGTGCAGCATG
>DATJWI010000002.1:0-4382 GCA_035501375.1 Solirubrobacteraceae bacterium | reverse complement strand
GCCGGCGGGCGCGATCAAGCGCGACGGGCCGGCCGGGACCTATCTGCAGGAGCAGGGCGTGGCCCCGCGCGACTTCAACTCGTATGGCTCAAGACGCGGCAACCACGAGGTGATGATGAGAGGCACTTTCGCGAACATCAGGCTGCGCAACCTGCTGGGTGGCGGGTCGGGTTCGGGTGGGCCGGATGGTGGGAGCCCAGGTGGGCCGGACGGTGGGGGTTCGGATGGGTGGGACCCTCTTCCGGAGGGCGGCTTTACGCGGCATCTGCCGGACGGCGAGCAGATGGCGATCTATGACGCCGCGATGAGATACATCGAGGAAGGCGTGCCGCTGGTCGTGCTGGCCGGCAAAGAGTACGGCTCGGGCTCCTCGCGGGATTGGGCCGCCAAGGGCACAAGCCTGCTGGGCGTCAGGGCGGTGATCGCACAGTCCTTCGAGCGCATCCATAGGTCCAACCTGATCGGGATGGGCGTGCTGCCGTTGCAGTTCGAAGACGGCGAGTCGGCTCGGTCGCTGGGCTTGAGCGGGGAAGAGGAGTTCACGATCGTGGGCCTCGCCGGGGCGATGAACGCCGGTGGATCGCCACCGCGCACAGTCACCGTCAAGGCCGGGCGTCCGTCGGGCGAGCGGATCGAGTTCGAGGCGAAGGTCAGGATCGACACGCCGCGCGAGGCCGACTACTACCGGCACGGCGGCATCTTGCAGTACGTGCTGCGTATGCTCTTGGCCTCATGACCGGCCCGGATGAGACAGGCTCTCAGGGAGCCGGGCCCCGGCGGGACGCGTCCGGGTCCGAGCGGGGGGCGCCTGCGCAGCGGGCGGGATCCGGGGCGGACGGGCCGCCGTCGGCTGTGCCCAAGCTCCTGAGGGATCTGCTGAGCGCGAAAGGACCGTCGGGCTATGAGACCGCCCCGGCGGCGGTGTGGCGGGCGGCGGCAGAGGAGTTCGCGAAGGCGAGCGTCGACGTGATGGGCACGCCTTTGGCTTTGGTGGCGCCGAAGCACGGCTTCGAGAACACGCCGAAGCGGCTGCTGGTGATGGGGCATATCGACGAGATCGGTTTGATCGTGAACCACGTCGACGACGACGGCTACCTCTGGTTCGGGCCGGTCGGCGGCTGGGACGCCCAGATATTGGTCGGCCAGCGCGTGGTGCTGTCCACGAAGGAGGGCCAGGTGAAGGGCGTGGTCGGCAAGAAGCCGGTCCATCTGCTGCGCGACGAGGACCGCAAGAAGGTCGCCGAGCTGAAGGACCTGCACATCGACATCGGCGCGGCCGACGGCTCAGAGGCGCGCGAGCGCGTGCGGGTGGGGGACGTCGCGGTGATCGACGCCGAGCCGATCCAGCTGTTGGGCGGACGCCTGGTGTCGAGGGCCTTGGACAACAGGATCGGCTCGTTCGTGGCCCTGCAGGCCGCGAGGCTGGTGGCCGAGGCGGGCGGCGCCGAGTGGGAGGTCGCGGCCGTGGCGGTCGCCCAGGAGGAGATCACCTTCGGGGGCTCGCGCACGAGCGCTTTCGGGTTGGAGCCGGACGCGGCGATCGTGATCGACGTGACCCACGCGACCGACGCGCCCGGGATCGAGGTCAAGGAGCTGGGCAAGCACGAGCTTGGCTCGGGGCCGGTGCTGACACGGGGCTCGACGATCCATCCGAAGCTGTTCGAGCTGCTCTACGACACGGCCACGGCCGAGCAGGTCCCGTTCACGGTCGAGGCCTCCGGGCGCGCGACCGGCACCGACGCCGACGCCGTGCACCTCGCCAGGGCGGGCATCCCGACCGCGCTCGTGTCGATCCCGTTGCGCTACATGCACTCGCCGGTCGAGCTGGTCCAGCTCGACGACGTCCACGCCGCCGCCCGCCTGATCGCGGCGGTCGCGCTCAGGCTGGGCGGCGAGGAGTCCTTCGAGCGTTAGGCCCTTGGGTGTCGCCGGGCGGTGCCCTAGGCGGACAGTTCGGTGAACTCGGCCGCCTGGTAGACGGCGCCGGGGGTGCCGCCGAGGGCCAGGACGCGCATGCCGTCGGCGCCCGCGTAGAGCTTGCGCTTGGTGGCCGGACCGACCCTGACCATGACGTCGGGCGTCAACGGGATCCGCTCGCCTTCGACGTCGAGCTCGCCTGAGCCGCTGATCACCGAGTAGACCTCCTCCTGGCCGTCGGCCGCGTGGTCGTGCTCGGGGTAGTCGGCGTAGTTCGGGGGCAGGTCGACGACCTGCATACCGAACGATTCGACGCCCAGCTCGGCCCTTGCCTTCTTGAGGCCGCCGCCGAAGGCGCCCTCCATCTCGTCGATCTGCTTTGCGGTGTAGTCGGCCATTTGCCAGCTCCTTTGTCGGGGGTCCACGCGCGCCTGCAAGTCAGTTGCGTCGTGAAACGGAGCTTACCGGGGCGGGGTCGGTCGCGTGGGGATCCGGCTTCGGGTCGCGCAACGGGCCCGCTCGGGCCCTCACACGGGCTGTCCTCCGTTGCGCACGGTTGCGCGCACGGCTCAGGCCTTAGCTGCGCACGAGCCGCTTGTAGGTCAGGCGGTGGGGCCTGTCGGCGGCGGCGCCGAGGCGTTCGCGGCGGTGCTCCTCGTAGGCGTCGAAGTTGCCTTCGAACCAGACGACCTGGGAGTCGCCCTCGAACGCCAGTACGTGGGTGGCGACGCGATCCAGGAACCAGCGGTCGTGGCTGATGATGACCGCGCAGCCGGCGAAGCCGAGCAGGGCCTGCTCGAGGGTGCGCAGGGTGTCGACGTCGAGGTCGTTGGTGGGCTCGTCCAGGAGCAGCAGGTTGCCGCCGCTCTTCAGGAGCTTGGCGAGGTGGACCCGGTTGCGCTCGCCGCCGGAGAGCTTGGCGACCTTGGCCTGCTGGTCTGAGCCCTTGAAGTTGAAGCCGGCCGTGTACTGCCTGGAGTTGACAAGCCGTTCGCCGACCTTCAGCTGGTCGAGCCCTCCGGAGATCTCTTCCCAGACGGTCTTGTTCGGGTCGAGGGCGTCGCGCGACTGGTCGACATAGGCAAGCTGGACGGTGTCGCCCAGTTCGAGCGTCCCGTCGTCGGGCTGCTCAACGCCTGCGATCATCTTGAAGAGGGTCGTCTTGCCGGCGCCGTTGGCGCCGATCACGCCGACGATCCCGGCCCTCGGCAACTCGAAGCTGAGATCCTCGATCAGGAGCCGATCGCCGAAGCCCTTGCGCAGGTCGCTGACACTCAAGACCTTCTCGCCCAGCCTCGGGCCGGGCGGGATGTGGATCTGGACGTCCTCGAGCTTGACGTTGCGGTCTTCGGCGAGCAGCTCCTCGTAGCGCGCCAACCTGGCCTTCGATTTCGTGCGTTTGCCTTTCGGGTTGGCCCTGACCCACTCAAGCTCGGCCGCGATCGTCCTGCGCCGGCCCTTCTCGGCGCGCTCTTGGAGATCCAGGCGCTTCTGCTTCTGGTCGAGCCAGCTCGAGTAGTTGCCTTCGTAGGGGATGCCTTTGCCGCGGTCCAGCTCGAGGATCCAGCCGGCGACGTTGTCCAGGAAGTAGCGGTCGTGGGTGACGGCCACGATCGTGCCCCTGTACTCGGCGAGGTGCTGCTCGAGCCAGGCGACCGACTCGGCGTCGAGGTGGTTGGTGGGCTCGTCCAGGAGCAACAGGTCGGGCGCGCTCAACAGGAGCCGGCACAGCGCGACCCGCCGGCGCTCGCCGCCGGAGAGCTTGGTGACGTCGGCGTCTGGCGGGGGCAGTCTCAGGGCGTCCATCGCGTAGTCGAGCTTGGTGTCGAGATTCCAGGCGTCGGCGGCTTCGATCTTGGCCTGGACTCTTGCGAACTCCTCGGCGTTCTCCTCCGAGTAGTCGGCGGCCAGCTCGTTGAACCGGTCGAGCAAGGCCTTGGTCTCGGCGACGCCCTGCTCGACGTTGCCCTTCACGTCCTTGCTCTCGTCCAGGCCCGGCTCCTGGGCGAGCATCCCGACGGTCGCGCCGGGGGCAAGCTGGGCCTCGCCTCTGTACTCCTGGTCAAGGCCGGCCATGATCCGCAAGAGGGTCGACTTGCCGGCGCCGTTGTAGCCGAGCACGCCGATCTTGGCGCCCGGGTAGAAGGCGAGCGTGATGTTCTCGAGGACCGTCTTGTCCGGCGGGTGCACCTTCGACAAGCGGTGCATCGTGAAGATGTACTGGGAAGACATTCGCACGCAGCATAGGAGGTCGCCACGGCCGCTAACGTTGTCGGGTCATGCCCACCGTCGTACTTGACATCGAGCAGCACCTGCTCCTGCTGGAGCTGGAAGCGCCGTTCACCAAGCGCGACGTTCAGCTCGCGCGGCGGCGCATGGCCAAGCGCTGGCACCCCGACCTCGCGCCGCAGGGACGCCAGTTCGAGCACGAGCGCCACCTCAAGGCGATCAACGAGGCGGCCGAC
>DATJWI010000001.1:0-21310 GCA_035501375.1 Solirubrobacteraceae bacterium | reverse complement strand
CAGTAGCTCCGGGGCCGGCATATGTCAAGGGCGGATCATCGTCGGCGGTCTGGCCGTGAGGGTGGAGTGGCCGCCCTTGACATATCCCGTCCCCTCCGCTGAAAGGGCACTCAGCTCGGCAGGGCAAGCCCTGCCGAGCTTGGACGACCCATCAACATCATGGGGCCGTGATGCCTGGCTTGAATCTCATGCCCGCAGAGCGTCAGCGCATAGTGGTCTCCGCCTCCGGCGTGGCGAGAGCCGTGGCACCAATGGCGCGTTTCGAGTATTGCGAGAAGCGTGCTAGGCTGAGTTAGCTACCTGCATCCCATCTGGATTGTCTGATGAGCCCAACTCGAACCACGCGCAGCATCACAGCCGGCACGGCTGTCGCCTCGGCACCCACAGAGGCGCTGGAGGTGGAGCGCCGCGCGCGGGAAGCACTGTCTGGTCTGCGGGACGAGATGATGGTCGAGGTCCGGATCTCTGGCAAGAAGGCGGCCAAGGCGTTGGTGCCGGTGGCGTTGTTGCGACGCTATCTGGAGGCGCAGGAAGTCGACGGGCGCGAGCTGCTCGTGTTCGACTCCGACGAGGAGGTCTCATCGGAGGTCGCCGCGAGCATGCTGGGGGTCTCCCGCCCGCACCTGAACGAGCTGCTCGACATCGAGTCGATCCCATACAGGCGTGTCGGCAACCAGCGTCGCATACGCGTAACGGACATCAGAGAGTTCCACGAGCAGCGCGACCAAGCACAGGCCGGACTGCGGGCGATGGCGGAGGTCACGAATGAGTCCGCCGATGGCTGGACCCGCTGAGGGCGCGCGAACGCATCGCCCGCGATGTGTTCTCGATGCTTCGGTTCTATACCAGGGATTGCTCCGCAACCTCCTGCTATGGATCGCGGCCGAAGGCGGCCTCAATCCGATCTGGACCGAGCGCATCCTCGAGGAGACACGCCGGAGCCTCATCGAGGACGGGACGCTCGAACCCGAGCAGTGGGAGCGTTTGCAAGCGGCGATGCTGGCGTCCTTTCCAGAGGCGATGCTCGATCAGGCGGCCGCCGACGAGATGGAGCACGAGATGCCCAACGACGAGAAGGACCGCCACGTGCTCGCTGCGGCCGTAGCGGGCGACGCCGATCTCGTGATCACCGGCAATCTCCGACACTTCGCGCAGACCGATGTCGAGAAGGTCGGCAAGCGCGCCGCATCGCCCGACCAGGTGCTCTGCGAGCTGCTCGCAGCCACACCGGCGGTCGTCGAAAGCGCGATGCAGCAGCTCGTGGCCGTTATGCGGACGCCGCGTTCTTGGACTCTCTCCGAGTTGCTCGGCCGCTTGGCGGGACTCGGCCGCGGCGACGAGCTCGCCCCGCGATTCGCTGCGGCGGCCGCGGCGAGACTCGACATCGAGATGGCCGTCCCACCCGAGCGACCCCTCAGGCGAGGCGGACAGGGCGACGACCCGTAAAACCGTGTCCCGAAATATGTCCCGAACTGCGCAAATCTGAGGTCATCTGAGCTGCATTGAGGTTCCCGGAAATGGCCCTAGAAAGCCAAAAATAGGGCCAAGTGGAGCCCCTACGTAACCGAAGGTCGGGAGTTCGAATCTCTCAGGGCGCGTTGTGGGCCATGCCTCCGCGATGGTTCCGCCGAACTCGGCTCGTTCCTGCTCGTCCAGGCGGCGGAGTGCGTCGCCGGTGAGCGCATCGCATGGAGCCGCGACCTCCCGATCAGCTCCAGCACGTCGCCGGCGTCGCGCACCGGGTGCGCGCCGTCGCGCAGCAGCTCGAACGTGCCGTGCCCGCCCTGGTCGGTGACACGGCCTGGGATGACCGCCACGTCGTGGCCCAGGTCGGCTGCCAGCTCGGCTGTGAATAGGGCGATGGAGCGCTTCCTGGCCTCTACGACGACGACGACCCGGGCGATGGCCGCCAGAAGGCGTCTGGCCTCGATCAGGCTCGCGCGTCGGGCGCGCCCGGGGTCGGCGTGCATCGGCCTTCCGAGCGCGGCACCCACGTGCCGCGAGCTCGTAGGCCCTGGTCCGCGAGCGCTCGGCGGCGCTCCCCAGACGACCGCGCCGGTCGCTGCGACTCTCGCGTGCAGGCGATCGAGTCCTGGCCTGCCCGAATGTCGAGGAGCGCCGGGCGTTGTGGCGGTGGGCCTGATGGCGAGAGTCGGCCCGTGCGCGCACAGCGCCCCGTCGAGGGCTATCGAGTCGATGCCTTCGCGGAGCACGGCCGTCACGGTCGTGCCTGCCTCGGCCAGCTCTGCGGCCAGCCGGTAAGCGACCCGGTGGGCGTAGTCGCTATAGAACGGCTCGCCGACGAGCGCCACCGTCGGCGTTGCAAGCAGCTCGCCCAGGCGCCTGCCTCGGCAGGTCGCGCACAGGATCGCCGGGGCGCCCGCCAGCTGGGCCAGCGCCGGCGGGTAGCTCGGGTCGTGGCGGCAGATCGCCGTGCCCTTGCGGAGGATCGTCGCGCCCTGGCCGTCGCCGCTGCCGCCGACACCGGTCGGCGCTGAGCGGGCCAGGCATTTCTCGCAGACGGTCATCGGCTCTTCCTCGAAAGGTTCGGCGACAGAAGGGGACGCCAGGCTACGGGTCTACCGGGACGGGACCCGTGAGCGTCCGGGGCCGCGGCGAACCATCTGCGAGGATTGCCCGGTGAGCGCCGGGTTCACCAGCGAGGGGATCGAGCGGCTGCACGAGATCGTCGAGTCGCACGTCGGCGATGGGCTCGTCCCCGGGCTCGTCGCGCTCGTGGCGCGCGGGGACGAGGTCCACGTGTTTGCGCGCGGGCAGCTCACGATCGGCGGCCGGGCCGTGGCCCGCGACTCTCTGTTCCGGCTCTCGTCCACCACCAAGCCCGTCACGGCCGCCGCGACCTTGGCGGTCGCCGAGGAGGGCCTGCTCGACCTCGACGAGCCCGTCGATCGCTTGCTGCCGGAGCTCGCCTCGCGGCGGGTATTGACACGGATGGACGGGCCGCTCGACAGGACCGTCGCGGCGTGGCGGGCGATCACGCCGAGGGACCTGCTGACGTTCACGTTCGGCTTCGGCATGGCCCTGGCGATGTTCATGGCGCCCGAGCCCTGGCCGATCTTCGAGGCCGCCGAGCGACAGCTGTCGCTCTCGACGCTCGGTCCCCCCGACCCCGGCGTCCAGCCGGACCCCGACACCTGGATCGCGCGCCTTGGCACGCTGCCGCTGATGGCCCAGCCCGGGGAGCGTTGGCTTTACAACACCGGCGCCTCCGTGCTCGGCGTCCTGTTGGCGCGGGCCACCGGGCAGCCGTTCGCCGAGGTCCTGAAGACCCGCGTCTTCGAGCCCCTCGGCATGTCCGATACCGCCTTCTGGACGGCTGACACCGAGCGTCTGGCCACCGCCTACCGGCCGACGCCGGAGGGCCTGGTCGTGTGGGACGAGCCTGCCGGCGCCTGGAGCCGCCCGCCCGCCTTCGCCGACGGTGGGGCCGGCCTGGTCTCGACCGCCGACGACATGCTTGCGTTCGCGCGCATGCTGCTTGGCGGCGGGACGATCCCGAGCGGGACGATCCGGAGTGGCGCGCTCGGCGGCCGTGTGTTCGGCGGCGCTGGGGTCGGCCGGGTGGGCAGCGGTGCCGAGCGGATGCTCTCGCGCGAGTCGGTCGAAGCCATGTGCGCCGACCAGCTGACCTCCGCCCAGAAGGAGCACGGCGGGCTCGGCCCCGGCTTCTTCTCGGCGCGCTCCTGGGGCTTCTGCCAGGCGGTCTACGACGACGGCTCCTTCGGCTGGGACGGCGGCTTCGGCAGCTCCTGGCGAGTCGACCCCGCCAACGACCTGGTCGTGATCGTTCTTACACAGCGGATGTTCGAGACTTCTGACCCGCCCCAGGTGCACCTGGACATCCAGCGGGCCGCATCCGTCGCGCTGTCCGCATAGAGTGCCGCTCCATGAACGACGCTATCGGCGATGACGATGTCGCATACCACCTCCTGCTCGATGTGCCTGAGGCCACGATCGCGGTGCGGTCACTGCACCTGCTGATCTCCGACGAGGCCCACGAGCCCGACATCCGGGCCTACGCGCGCGAGGCGATCGCCGCGATCGAGTCCGCCGGAGGTGGCGCCGGAACCGCGACGGTGCCTCTGACAGCGCCCCAGATGAAGATCGTGCACACGGCTGTCCGGCTGCTCCTGCTCGACACCCAGCGCGACCAGGAGTCCGAGCGTCAGCTGCTCCGGAGCATCCTCGAGAAGCTTCCCGACGAGCACGCGCTACGGGCGATCGAGCTGGACTGAAGCGCTTCGCCGCGGCCCCTGGGCCTGCGGACGATCGTGCCGGCCTGAGGGGGCCGGGGCCGGGGCCTGGGCTTGGGCTTGGGCTGCCGGACTCGGGTGGTGTCGCTGGGGTGGGTATGTTCAGAATCGGCGCTTAACGTTTTCCACCTGGCCAGTTGTGAAGAGTTGTTACTTTAGGAAAAGTGACAAAAAGGTGCGTAGGGTTTTCTTAACCACTCGCCTCGCTGACATCTCTGTCGAAACCGACTCCATTGGCCATCCCAGCTGTGCGAGGATGCCGGCGTGAATCGCAAGCCTTTGGTCGAGCTTCCCGCGGCGCTGGCAGTGCCCGAGAGCGGAGCCCCCCGGGCGGCCACGGGTGGGGACGCGGGCACCGGCAAAGGCGGCGCCAGCACGGACGCCGGCGCGGCCTCGGGCGCAGGCGCGCGCTACGTGCTCGGCATCGACGGCGGCGCCACCAAGACGCTGGCCGCGGTCCTTGACCTGGATCGGCGCACGCTGCATCTCGGCCATGCCGGACCCTCCAACGAAGACGCGGTCGGCCCGAGGCTGGCCGTCAAAGCCGTGCTCGACGCCGCCGACGAAGCGCTCGCGGCCGCCGGCATCGCCCAGCAGGATTTGGCCGCAGCGGTGCTGGCGATCGCCGGCACCGACACCGACTCGGTCGCCCGCAATCTGAGAACGGCCCGCCCAGAGGACTGGATCGTCGTCGGCGACGTAGTCGGCGCCTGGGCGACTGCGACCGGCGCCCAGCCGGGCGTCGGCGTGATCTCGGGTACCGGCTCGAACGTGTTCGGCGTCGGCGGCACCGGCGCCGCCACCAAGACCTGGCGCGCCGGGGGCTGGGGCCACCTGCTCGGCGACGAAGGCTCGGGCTACTGGATCGGCGCGCAGTCGATCGTCGCCGCGCTGCACGACCGCGACGGTTCTGGACCCGAGACCGCGCTGTCGGACGCCGCGCTCGCGTTCTTCGGCTCGCCCAGCCTCGAGGCGCTCGCGGCCAGCGTTTACACGACCCCCTTGACGAAGAGCGAAGTGGCGGCGTTCGCGATCGAGACCTCGCGGCTTGCCGACCAGGGAGACGGCGTCGCACGCGAGCTGTACGCGCGCGGGGCCGACCTGCTGGCCAAACAGGTTCAGGCCGTGATCGATCGCACCGGCCTGCAGGGCGAGTTCCCGGTCGGGCTGATCGGCAGCGCGTTTCGCGCGGGCGCCGTCTTCGTAGGGCCCCTGACCGCCGCGATCCACGACGTGGCGCCCGGCGCCCACGTGTTCCCGGTCGACATGACGCCCGTCGGCGGGCCGCTCCTGCTCGCGGCTCGCGCGTGTGGTCGGGAAGGGGAGCTGGAAGACCGAGAGTTGGCGCGACTGATCGAGTCCGCGCTGGATCGGATCGCCACCACGGCATCCGGGACCTGAGGACGCCGGCCCGAGGTCGCCGCTGCTGTGGCCCGCTGTCGCGATGGCCCGCTGCGGCCGGTGTCCCGCGCGGTCGCCTGGCCCGGCGTCGGGCGTAGGCTTTTCGAGAGCGGCGTCGAATCGATCTGGGTCCCTGGCTGTTGTGCAAAGAGGACACAAGATGACCGGTTTCTTCGACATGCCCGCCCCCCTGCGCGCGCGCGGCGCCGCCCCGCCCAGCGCTGCCCCCACGGCCCTCCTGGCATCCGTGGTCGTGCTCCTGGTCCTCGCCACGCCCGCTCCGGCGCCGGCATCCCAGCCGACCCACCCACGCGCGCGCGACACCGCGCCGGCCTTCGCCCTCGCCCACGCCGCCCGCGCCCGCCCACTCGCCGCGTCTGCCGCGACCACCTCTTCGCCCTACCCGGCGGCCGCCACCCGGCCGCAGATCGTTGCCAGGCCCTCCGAGTTGGCCCACTCTGCGGCCGCGCCGACCGGCGGCGCGAGCGCCCCATCGCCAGGCACGGGTCTCACAAAAACCCCAAGCCCAACCAAGCCGGGGTCGGCCAAGAAGCGCAAGCCCAAGCCCCTGCTGCACGGCGATCCCGCCCGGGCGCTGGTCGCGTTCGAAGCGATGCAGCACATCTACTACATCCCTGGCTCGGCGCTGTACTCCGGCGAACCGTTCTCCTACCTGTGGCCCTTCTCGCAGGCCCTGGCCGCGACCGTGACGATGTCGAACATGATCGGCGTCGCCAAGATCCCGGGCCTTACCAGCGCCCTGGAGAAGGAACTGAACGCCCGCCTGGCCGGCCTGAAGTCCTACCTCGACCTCGACAACTCGGGCCAGCCCGAAGGCGTGTTCACCAGCTCGCTGGCTGCCTACGACGGCACCGTCGCGCCGCCCGCGGGCCCCGGCGGCGCCAAGTACTACGACGACAACGAGTGGGTCGGGATCGAGCTGATGCGGATCTACGAGCAGGCTCACAACGCAGCCATGCTGGGCGGCGCCGAAGCGATCATGGCTTTCGTGATGGCCGGCTGGAGCACGAACCCGGCGTGGGCCTGTCCCGGCGGCGTGCCCTTCTCGAACCTGGCCGAAAACGGCGAACGCAACGCCGTCACCGACGGCCCCGGCGCCGAGCTGGCCCTCCAGCTCTACCGTACGACCGGCAACGTCGCGTACCTACAGTTCGCCGAAAAAGCCTACGAATGGGTTCGTCGCTGCCTGTACGAGTCCAACGGCCTCTACGCCGACCACATCGGCGACCGCGGCGTCGTCAACGAAAACTATTGGAGCTACAACCAGGGCGCCATGGTCGGGGCCGGGGTCCTGCTCTATCAGGCCACCCACAACTCCGCCTACCTGTACCAGGCCCGCCAGACCGCCAAAGCCGCGCTCGCCTACTACACACCGGAACGGCTCGGCTCCGAAAACCCGTTCTTCGTGTCGGTCTACTTCCGGAACATGCTCTACCTCGACTCCGTCACCAAAGACCCGCCCGGCTCCAAGCTGGCCCAGCCCTACGTCGACTACGCCTGGCAGCACCTGCGCCTGTCCAACAACGTGTTCGTGTTCGGCTCGCCGCCCTCCGGCCAGCTGCTCTACCAGGCCGCGATCGCACAGATCTACGGCCTCCTGTCCTCGCCCCCCACGACCTACTTCTGAGCGCCGGGCATCCAGGTGGCCGTCGCACGCCGCCAGGCACCGCTCTCCGCCCGGAGATCGCCGTCATCGCGAGCGCCTACTTCCGAGCGATCGGCGGAGTCCGCCGGTGCGGGCTCGTCCAAAGCAACCAAAGAATCGAGACCCGCGACCTTGTCCTTGCGCTCGTACAGAAGCCGGTCGGCCAGGCGCAGCGCCGCCGAAGGCTCGCAGGCCTCGGCCGGGATCGTGACGCTCCCGTGGGAAGCGCCGATCGCGTAGCCCGGGCCGTGCTCGGAGAGCGCTCTCACGCTCGCCCGCTCCAGCTCGAGCTCGCATGCCTTCGCGCCGCCGAACAGCACGCAGAACTCGTCGCCGCCCATCCGGTAGGCCCTACCGCCGGCGGCGCCGACGGTCGCGTCCAAGCGCTCGCTCAGGCGCGCCAGCAGCTCATCCCCGGCGGGATGGCCGTAGGTGTCGTTGTAGCGCTTGAAGCCGTTCAGGTCGTACATCACCAACCGCCATGGCTCGTGCGGGTCGGCCGAGCGGCAGGCGACCCCCAGATCTTCCATCAGCCGCCTGCGATTGCCCAGGCCGGTCAGCGGGTCGGTCAGCGCCAGCTCGCGCGAGCCGACGAGCATCGTCAGATTCTCCTTCACCGTAACCATCAGCCTCGCGCACACGGCCAGGACCGTCGCGACCGCGAGGCTCACGGCCGCAGGCGTCAGCTGCCCGGCGCTGAAGTTGCCGACCACGAGCACCCCGAGGGCCGTCAGCAACGACAGCGCGGGCATGAGCACCAGCCTCCAGTCCTCGATCCGCCGGCGCTCCAGGCGAGGCCACGGCGTCCAGGCCGCGACGGCCAGGAGAACCGCCCCCGCCGGCCACAGGCATTCGAGCCAGACACCGTCCATCCAGGTGCCGTTGGCCGACTCATAGACATAGATCGAGTCGGCGATCGCGCTCAGCAGCATGCTCCCGGCGATCAGCAGCCACACTCGTCCCGGGCGCCAACCCGTGATCCCGAGCGCGCTGATCGTGAACACGAGCAGCAGAATGTCGCCAACCGGATAGGCCAGCGCGACCACCGAGGCCGCCGTGCCGGCGTGCGAGCTTTCGAGAACCGGCGGCAGCACCAGTGCGGCCGTAAGCGTCGCCGCAGCCAGCCCGACGATCAGACCGTCCAGCCACATGCTCATACGCAGCTCGCGCAAATGCGAACCCACGAGCAGGGTCAACGCCACGTACATGCACGGGTACATCGCCAGATACAGACCGTCGGCGGGCGTCACCCCGGCTTCCGGGCCTCCTTCCACGAACAGCGTGAAATACAGTTCGCCGAGGCTCCAGCACAACAGGCCCAGGCCCATCGCCAGCCAGGCGGCCCGCTGGGCCTTTACGGCGATCGCTCGCGCCAGCACCGCGAACGCCGCACCGAACATCAGCGCGTCGTAGACGAAGTCGTCGAAGAGACCGTTCGCGGAGGAGCCTCCGAGCCCGGCGGCCATGTGCAGCGTCAGCACTCCGAGCCCGCCCAGCAAGCAGGCCAGGAACAGCTTCTGTGGGCTGGTTTTGGCGTACATCTATCCCGACGGTTTTTCCTCAGCCCCTACATCGGTCGCTCGCCGGTTTTTCTTCAGTGGCGGCTGGCCGCCTTCACGCGCCGCGCGAACCGCTCCGGCTTGCGTTCGAACAGCCGCTCGCCCTCGCGCAGAGCTTCGGCCCTCAGCTTCGCTCGCCGCTTGGCGATCGCCTTCAAGAGCCGCTTGCGCGCGCGCGGATGGCGTCTGAGCGGCCTGTGCTTGCGCGCCAGCTCGGCCAACAGCATCAGGTCGTGCTCCTCGCCGAGCGCTTCGCCGAGGCCGTCCGCGCGCTTGGCCAGCTTCGCCACTCGCCCGCCCGAGCCTCTGCCGTCCCTGACGTCGATCGCTTCCAGCGCGTAACGCAAATCCTTTACGTGTTTGCGCCACCTGTGCAGCGCTCGCGGCCCTGACTTGCGCGCCCGGGCGCGCCTGCGCCCGGCACGCCCGCCCCGATAGATGCGTTCGAGGCCTTGCCCCGACAGCCTGCCCGCCGAGCGGTCCCTCAGCCGCCAGCTTGCCACGCGCGCGCGCAGCTCCTCCAGCTCCGCCAGGGCCTGCGCCCGCGCCGCCGCGTCGCGCTCCGCCCGCCCGGCCGCAGCCGCCCGTTCGCGCTCCAGGCGCCCGCGCAGCTCGACGAGCGCTCGCCGGCGGCCCAGCTTCCGGGGATGCCGGTCCATCAAGCCGTCCAGAGTCTGGACCATCACCTCGGCGTCTCTCGCGCCCGCCAAGCTCTTGGCGACATCCCCCAGCAGACTGCGCTCGCGCTCGGCCCGCTTGGCGCCCAGCTCGCCTTCGAGCAGCCTCATCGTGGCCCTCAGCCGCTTGATCGCCTTCCTGGTCTCGTGCACCGCTTCCGCGCCGGTCCTGCCCGTCCCGCTCGCCCTGCCTGCCACGTTCGTTCCGCTCGCCCCATTCGCCCTGCCGGCGCCGCTCGCCCTGCCCGCCCCATTCCGCTCGCTCGCTGCCTGGCCCTCGCTCCCCAGCAACTCGATCGCGAGGTCCAGCTGGCCGAGCGCGACCCGTCGCAGGCCCTCGGCCGGACGCTCGCCTGGCAGCAGGCCGAACGTGCGGTCGGGCGGCTCGGGTCCGGAGGACCGGCGGGGGTCCTGATCTCCGTCCGGCCAGACCCCCCTGCGCTCGCGCTCTGATCTAACCATCGCCACGCCCAGACCGATCGCCAGGCTCGCGGCGATCGCGGCCGACCAGGCCATCCAGGCGGCGCTTGGCTTCGGCGCCAGAATAGGGCGATGGCCCGCAGACTTCCAGCCGCCCCTTGGTGGACGGTGCGCCCTGCCGCGAATCGCAAGCCGGCGACGTATCGCTGTCCGATTTGTGGTCATCTGTTGCCCGCTCTCTCCGAGCATATGCTGATCGCGCCCGAAGGCGACCTGCGCCGGCGCCGCCACGCTCACACCGAATGCGTATTCCGTGCCCGCGCCCGCGGCGAGCTGTTGCTGCGCGAGGACTTCCTACGCGGCCAGCCCCGCCCGCCGTCGCTGTGGCGACGGCTCTTCGGTCGGGTTTGAGCGCACGCGTGGGGCGCCCTGCTGAGTGGGTGTCCGTCGGGAGCGCTTCGTGATGTTGGACTGCTCTTTTTGGGGTGCCGCGCGCCCGCGTACGCGCGCGCGCGGGCCTAGCCGCCGTAGACGTGCACGTGCTCGGGCTCGACCTCGATGATCACGCGCTGTTCGCCGGGCTGCCTGAACGGATACTCGTCCTGGCCAAGGTACTTCTTGGCGAGCGCGTCGATGTGGGCGTCCGCGCCGTCATGCGTCCGTTCGGCGACCTTGCCCCTGATCGTCACGTATTCGTAAGGGTTGTCCATGTTCTGGACCGTCAATGTCACCCTCGGGTCGCGTTCCAGGTTGCGCGGCCAGGCCCTGCCCTCGGCCGTGTTCAAGACGGCCTTGCCGTCCTTGACGTCGACCCACACGGGCGCGGCGTGCACCGACCCGTCCGGCCTGATCGTCGAGACCAAACAGAAGTTCTTCGCTTTCAGCAGCTCCTCGCTGCGACCCTCGATCGTGGCGCTCATCTTCTTAGACCCAACCTTTCTCGCGGTGTTCGCTGTCGTCGGCCCGGCGGATGGCCGGGGGCCTGCTCGCCCGACGGCAAGCGACGGGTCTCCCACGATAGGACGGTTCCCGTTGAGGGGTGCTGCGCGCGCGCGCGTGCGTGCCGATCAGCCCGCGCTCGTGCAGCAGCTCGGCCAGTTGGACCGCGTTGAGGGCCGCGCCCTTGCGCAGGTTGTCGGCCACGATCCACAGGTCGAGGGCCCGCTCGTTGCCCGGGTCGCGTCTGATCCTGCCGACGAATACCTCGTCCTTGCCTGAAGCGTCGATCGCCAGCGGGTACAGCGCCTGCGCCGGGTCGTCCAGCACCTCGACGCCGGGCGCCGTGTCCAGCAGCTCGCGCGCGCGCTCGGGGCTCAGCGGGTCCCTCAACTGCACGTTGACGGCCTCGGAGTGGCCGTTGAGCACCGGCACCCGTACGCACGTCGCCGACACCTTAATCTCCTGGTCGCCCAAAATCTTGCGGGTCTCGTCGATCAGCTTGCGCTCCTCGTCGGTGTGATCGTCGCCGTCCGCGAACGAGCCGGCATGGGGGAGTGCGTTGAACGCGATCTGATGGGCATAGGCCTCCGGCGTCCCGATCGCCTGCGACGAAGCCGGGAGACGTTCGCCTTTGGCGAACATCCCCGTTTCGTCCAGCAAAAGCGCGTGCGACTGGTCGAGCAGCTCGTCCACCGCGCGCTTGCCGGTGCCCGAGACGGCCTGATAGGTCGAGATCACCAACCGCTCGATGCCGGCCGCCCTGTGCAAGGGCGCCAGCGCCACGACCATCTGCATCGTCGAGCAGTTCGGGTTGGCCACGATCCCTTTGTGCTCGGCGAGCGCGTCCGGGTTTACCTCACTGACGACCAACGGCACGTCCTCATCCATCCGCCACTTCGACGAGTTGTCGATCACCACGGCCCCAGCCTTCGCGAACTTCGGCGCCCACTCGCCCGAGGTCGCGCCGCCGGCCGAGAACAGTGCGACGTCGAAGCCCTCGATCGACTCCTCGTCGAGACCTTCCACGACCAGATCCTCGCCCCCGACGCCGGCGCCCTCCAGCACCCTGCCGACCGAGCGCTCGGACGCGAACGCCACGATCTCGCTCGCCGGAAACGCGCGCGCGCGCAGCAGCTCCAACATCAACGTGCCGACCTGGCCGGTCGCGCCGACGACGGCGACTCGATAACCGTTGCTCATGTTCTCAGGTTACAGCGGCCGTCGTCAACGCTCATGTAGTTCCGGCCGGTACATGTACCGGCCGGCCAGACGGCGCATGCGCCGTCTGGGGGAACCGCACATGTGCGGTTCCCGGGAGGCCCACATGTGGGCCTCCCCACCAAATCAGCTTCACAGAAGTATGTGGGCCGTCGCCCGTTCTCAGAACGTCGGCGTATACCGCCCGAACACGTCCCGCATCGCGCCGCAGACCTCGCCCAACGAGCATCTGTCCTTCAGGGCCTGCCTGATCGCGGGCAGCAGGTTCTCGGTGCCGCGCGCCACCTCCCTCAGCTCCTCGAGGCGCCGCTCTACGAGCGCCTGGTCGCGGTCGGCCTTGAAGGCCGCCAGCCTGCCTACCTGTTCGCGCTCTGACTCCGGGTCGACCCGCAGCAGGTCCGGCACTTCGAGGTCCTCCTCCTGGAAGGCGTTCACGCCGACGACGATGTCCTGGCCGATCCGGTAGCGCTCCTGATAGCCCCACGCCGACTCGTCGATCTCGCCCGTTATGAACTCGATCGCGTTGACCGAGCCGCCGAGCGCGTCGACCTTCTCGATCAGCTCGTTCGCCCTCGCTTCGATCTCGCCGGTCAACGACTCCACGTAGTAGGAGCCCGCGAACGGGTCCACCGTGTCGGCCGCGCCGGACTCGGCCGCCAGGATCTGCTGGGTCCTGAGCGCGATCTTGGCGGCGCGCTCGGTCGGCAGGGCCAGGGCCTCGTCGAAGCCGTTGGTGTGCAGCGACTGCGTGCCCCCGCACACCGCCGCGAAGCCCTGCAACGCGACCCGCACGATGTTGTTCTCCGGCTGCTGGGCGGTCAGCGTGACGCCGCCCGTCTGGGTATGGAACCTCAACATCATCGCCTTCTTGTTCTTCGCGCCGAAGCGCTCGGCCATGATGTGCGCCCACATCCGCCTGGCCGCCCTGAACTTGGCGACCTCCTGGAAGACGTTGTTGTGGCCGTTGAAGAAGAAGGCCAGTCTCGGCGCGAACTCGTCGACGTCCAAGCCCTTCTCGATCGCCGCCGACACGTAGGCGATCCCCGAGGACAGCGTGAACGCGACCTCCTGGACCGCCGAGCAGCCCTTCTCCCGGAAGTGGTAGCCCGAGATCGAGATCGTGTTCCACTTCGGCACGTTCTGGTTGCAGTACTCGAAGATGTCGGTCGTCAACCGCATCGTCGGCGCCGGCGGATAGATGTAGTTGCCTCTCGCGATGTACTCCTTGAGCACGTCGTTCTGGGTCGTGCCCCTCAGCTTCTCTGACGGAACGCCCTGCTCCTCGCCGACCAGCTCGTACAGCAGCAACAGGCACGCGGCGGGCGCGTTGATCGTCATCGAGGTCGACACCTGATCCAGCGGGATCCCGTCGAAGGCGGTCCGCATGTCGTCGATCGTGTCGATCGCGACGCCGGTCCTGCCGACCTCGCCCAAGCAGCGCGGGTCGTCTGAGTCCAAGCCAAGCTGGGTCGGCAAATCGAAGGCCATCGACAGGCCGGTCGAGCCCTTCGACAACAAATATTTGTAGCGCTCGTTGGACTCCTTCGCCGAGGCATAACCGGCGTACTGCCTCATCGTCCAGGTCTGCTTCCTGTACATCTCTCTGTGCACGCCCCGCGTGTACGGGAACGCGCCCGGCTCGCCCAGGTCCAGCTCGGCAGGCAGGTCCTCCTCGTTGTACAGCTCCTCGATCTCGATCCCCGAGTCGGTGAACTTCCGGGGGTCGTCCGGGCCGACGATCGGCGCGACCGTCAGGTGCTCGTCCCCGGCGGCGTGCTCGGCTCGGGGTCGGCTTGCGCCGCGGTTCTCGGTCGTGGCCATTGCCTGTTGATGATATGTCTTTCAAAACGGGTTGCCGCGTGCGCGCGCGCACACGCGCACCCCGTTTCCGTCCGCTCCACTCCCCGGTCGTCCGGGTATGCTGAGCCGATGCCCACCTGCCTGGTCACCGGCGGCGCCGGCTTCCTCGGGTCGCACCTCTGCGACGAGCTGCTCGCGCGCGGGCACCGCGTCATCTGCGTCGACAACCTCGAGACCGGCTCGCTCGCCAACATCGAGCACATCCGGTCCCCCGACTTCGTCAGCCTCAACGTCGACATCATCGAGCCTTACTACGTCGAGGAGCAGGTCGACTACGTCTACCACCTCGCCTCACCGGCTTCCCCGATCGACTATCTGCGGCTGCCCCTGCACACGCTCAAGGTCGGCTCCTACGGCACCCACCACACGCTCGGCCTGGCCAAGTCAAAGCGCGCGCGCTTCTTGATCGCCTCGACCAGCGAGGTCTACGGCGACCCCCTGGAGCACCCCCAGTCGGAGTCCTACTGGGGCCATGTCAACCCGATCGGGCCCAGGGGCGTCTACGACGAGGCCAAGCGTTACGCCGAGGCCCTCACGATGGCCTATCACCGCCAGCAGGGCGTCGACACCGCGATCGTCAGGATCTTCAACACCTACGGCTCGCGCATGCGCCCCCACGACGGTCGCGCGATCCCTACATTCCTGCGCCAAGCCCTCGCCAACAGGCCGATCACCGTGTTCGGCGACGGCAGCCAGACACGCTCCTTCTGCTACGTGTCGGACCTGATCCGCGGGATCATCGCGCTGGCCGAGTCCGGCTACCACGACCCCGTCAACATCGGCAACCCCGACGAGTTCACGCTCCTGGAGCTGGCCGAAACCGTCAAGGATCTGACCGCCTCGGACTCGGAGATAGTCCACGAGGCTTTGCCAGTCGACGACCCCAAGCAGCGCCGGCCGAACATCGCCTTGGCGCAGGAGCTGCTCGGCTGGTCGCCAGGGGTCACGCTGCGCGAAGGCTTGCAGCGCACGATCGAGCAGTCTGGCGTGCAGCAGCTCTTGGGCGACGGCGCCCACTGATTCGGTCGCAAACGCGCGCCACGCAGCGCCGGTCGAACGTCACTCCAAGACTCGTTGGGCGTTTCCTCTGAACGGGGGCCTGACAGCGGCCCGACCGCTACATCTGCGAGTCTGACGAGTTGTGAGCAGTAAGATGGGATCGCGTTCTTCGGGAACGTCCACACCTTCCACGCCTGCCACGCCCGACCAGCGGCCCGCTGTCGCCGCTACCGCACGCTCGCGGTCGTCCCGGCTTGCGCCGGCGCCGCCGATAGTCGCGCGCTCGCAGCGATCGGTCATGTCCGAGGCGACCGCTCGGCGCGAGCACTCCGACAGAGATATGCGCGCCAAGCGCCCGCCCGCGCTCTCGTTCCTCTTGCGCTGGGACACCGCCAGGCGCGCCGCTCGCGTCCTTTCGCTGCTGGCGCTCGACTTCGTGGGCATGACCCTCGCGATCTTCACGGCCTTGGTCGTCAAGGAAGTGGTCCTCGGCGACGTCCGCCTGGACGCGGTGATCGAAGAGACCCGCCACTTCCTGCCTTTCGCGTACCTTCTGACCGCGCTCCTGTTCGCGCGCTCCGGCCTGTACGCGGCGCGCTCGCAGCGGCCGGGGCTCTCGCGGATCGTGGGCTCGCTCTTCCAGGTCGCTTTCGTGGCCCTCCTGTTCGGGGTCGTCTCCGGCGAACAGTTCTCGAGCTTCTACATCTTCTGGGGCTCTTTGATCTTCGCCCTGCTCTACGTATCCTCGCTGCGGGCCGGCTACGAGGCGCTCACCGGCGGACTTCTGCGGGCGGCCGGCTACCAGCGGCGCGCGATGCTGGTCGGCACCGGCCAGCACATCGCCGAGGTCGCTCATGCGCTCGGCGAGGGTTCGCACCACTCGCCCTTGGAAGTCGTCGGCTACATCTCGCTGCGGCCCCTCCCCGACGAGGAGGCCGAGCGGATGCGCGACCTCGGCCCGCTCTCGGACCTGGACCGGGTCCTGCGCGAAGAGCGCGTCGAGGAGGTGATCATCGCCGACTCCGACTTCCCCCAGCTGGAGGCCGTCGAGCTGGTCGACCGCTGCCACCGCCGCGGCGTCCGCGTGCGGATCGCGCCCTCGACGATGGAGATCCTGATCCACCGCGCCGAGTTCGTGCCCGGCCAGCGGGTGCCGCTGTTCGAGCTCGGGCCGCCCGTGTTCGAGGGCGTCGACTTCGCGCTCAAGCGCACCTTCGACTTGATCGGCGCGACCCTGATCCTGGTCCTGCTGAGTCCCCTGCTCCTCGTGATCGTGATGGCCGTGCGGCTGACCTCGCGCGGGCCCGCCCTGTTCCGGTCGACCCGTCGCGGCATCGGCCAGCAACCCTTCGACTGCCTCAAGTTCAGGACCATGCACACCGACGCCGAGCAGCGCCAAGCCGACCTCGAAGAGCTGAACGAGGCCGACGGCGCCCTCTTCAAGATCCGCAACGATCCACGCCTGACACCGATCGGCCGGATCCTGCGCCGCTTCTCTTTGGACGAGCTGCCCCAGCTAGTGAACGTCATCCGCGGCGATATGTCCCTCGTCGGCCCTCGGCCTTTGCCCGAGCGCGACTACGAGATGCTCGAGGAGTGGCACCGCAAGCGCTATCTGGTCCTGCCCGGCATCACCGGCCTGTGGCAGGTCTCCGGGCGCGCCGAGCTCGACTTCGACGACCTCGTGCACCTCGACTTCATCTACCTCGAGCGCTGGTCTCTGGCGCTCGATTTGACGATCTTGTTGAAGACCATTCCAGCCGTTCTCTCGCGGCGCGGAGCTTATTGAGGAGGGGGTGGTCGGGAGAGGGACCTGTCCTCCCCCGTTCGTTTACTGGCAGGCCGCGAGCGCCTGCTCGTAGACGCCCCAGGTGGATCGCCCCGCGTCCTCCCAGGTCCACGGCGGCGGGTCTGGCACCGGCCCGTCGATCGTCTCGGCGGCTTCGATCAGGCCCTTCAGGTCGCCGGGCTCGACGAACGTGGCGCGCTCTCCGAGGACCTCTCTCAGCGCCTGGATCTCGCAGGCCGCGACCGGCGTGCCGCAGGCCAGGGCCTCGACGGCGGGCAGGCCGAACCCCTCGTCCTCTGAGGCCAGGACCAGCGCGTTCGCGCCGCTGTAGATCGCGGCCAGGTCATCGTCGGGGACGTGACCGGTAAGGATCACGTCGGGCAGCTCGTGCGCCCACGGCCGGGTCGGCCCGACGAGCACGAGCGGCAGCTTTCGCGGCGTGCCGGCCAGCTGGGCGATGTGCTTGCGCGGGTCCGGATGCTTCAGGCAGCCGACCCACAACAGGTAACTCTCGGGCAGGCCGTAGCGTGCGCGCGCGCCCGCGACCTCGGCCTCGGGCCTCGGATACATCGCCGGGTCCGGCGCCTCGGCGATCACCACGATCCGCTCGCGATCGATCCCAAGGCGCTCGACGGCGTCCTCGGCGACCGTTTCGGTCGGCACGATCACGTTCATCGCGCGCTGCACGGCCAGGTGGCGCAGCTTCGAGCGCGCTCCGGCGCGCAGCTGCTCGGAGCGGCGCTTGAGCGGTGACAGGTCGTGCAAGGTGACGACCATCGGGCACGGGCTCCTCAGCATCGCCCCTTGCATCCAGGGCGTATGGAAGACGTCGGCCCGGCCCGGCCTGTGCGTCTCGACGATCTCGCCCCTGTTCGCCCCCGTGTCGCGCAGGGCTCTAAGCAGGCAGCGGGCGTAACGTCCGACGCCGCGTGTGTCGGCTGAGGGCCTGCTGTCGAAGGCGACCTTCACCGAGATCTCCGTGTCCGTCGCGTGCGCTTGCCCCCGTCGGGCCATTTGCCCCCGCGAGTCCCAACCCCGGCCTGTCCAGCCGGTGCCATCACGTCGTCCCCTTAGCCCAGACGTGCACCGGCCGAAGATACTCGCTGGGCGCAGACTCGTGCAGCCCTGGCAGCTTTGCTGCACGCAAAATGCCTAGCCTTTCTTGTTTCGAATGCCTTCGCCCGAGTACCACGAAGCCCTCTGGGAGACGTTGCCCGCCGGACTGGACCCGTCCGACTACGACCTGCGTCGGCGCTTCCTGCTCGACAACGTCGCCGCCGGCGAGCGCATACTCGACGTCGGCTGCGGCGAAGGCCGTTTCGCGGCGGACCTGGCCGCCGCCGGCGTTTCGGTCGTGGGCTTGGACGTCGCCGAGGAGCCTCTGCGTCGCGCCCGCGCCCGTCAGGCGATCCGCGGCGAGGCCCGTGGGGAGGTCCTCGGGGAGGGCCGTGGGGAGGTCGGTGGGGAGGCTCGCGCCGGCGCCCTCGACCTGCGCCTGGTCGAGCCCGACCGCGAGTGGCCTCTGCCAGACGCCAGCTTCGACGCGGTCTGGGCCGGGGAGGTCATCGAGCACGTCGCCGACACCGGCCTCCTGCTGTCCGAGGCGCGGCGCGTGCTCGTGCCCGGCGGGCGGCTGTTGCTGAGCACGCCCAACCATGGACGACTCGTGCTGTCGTGGTTGGCTCTGTCTCGCCGGGCCTTCGATCGCCACTTCGACCCTCTGGCCGACCACCTGCGCTTCTATACGAGGCCCGGCCTCAGTGGCTTGCTGGAGCGGTTCGGCTTTCGAGAAGTCTCGGTGCGCGCCGCCGCCGGGCCGCCCGGCGCGCGGCGGTTGTTGCTTTGCCGGGCCGTGCGCGAGCGCTGGTAACAGGAGCGACTCCCCGGCCGGCTCCGAGAGCGCGCGCGCCCGAAGCGCGGGACGATCGGCCGAGCGCATGGATCGCCCCGGCGGCCGTCGCGGATGCTGTGGCGGTGGTGTCGACGGCCGCAGTGCCCGTCGCCCGCAGGGCCTGGATGTAGTCGTTATAGATTTCGACGTATTCCGGGTTCGCGTACGGCGGTGCGATCGCTTCGGGGGCGATCGACTCGGGGTTCAAGTAGATCGCGGCCTGCAGCTCCTTGACGGCCGCGGCCGGCGCGCTCGTCAGGTCGTGCCTGGCCAATGCCAGCCACGTCTGCGGGTTCGACGGCTGCAGGCGTACAGCCCGCTCGAGCGTGGCCTTCGCCAGCGCCGGCCTTCCCGTGTCCGCCTGGATCGTCGCCAGATCGATCAGGGCCTGCGCCGAGAGCGGGTCCCTGGAGACGGCCGTCTGGGCCCTGGCGAGCGCGGCCTGGGGCTTGGTCGCCAGCAGGTCGAGCGCTTCCTGGGAGGCGTCGACCGAGCGCTGTGGCTGGTACTGCGACCAGGCCGCCAGCAGCGCGGCGATCGCGACCGCGACCGCTATTCCGGCACGGATCGGCGTCAGCTCGTTCAGCGAGCGAGGCACCGTGATGTGGGCCGGTCCCCGCCAAGCGTCCAGCGGTCCCCGGCCGGCCAGCCAGCCGGCGCACAGGAGCGCCGCGAAGGCGTCGCCCGGCACGTACCAGGTCCAGTCGATGAACGAGTGCACTCCGAACACCACAACCATGCAGAGCATGCTCAGCAAGGCAACGCGCTCGGGGGTGTAGCGCACGAGTCCGGCCTCCGAACGCGGGTCCAGCGGCCACCAGCCCGGCCTGGCGCCCGCGCGGACGCGAAGCCATGCGCCCCAGCTGGTCCAGCGCCTGTTGAATGGATGCGTGGCGCGTCCCGCCGCGGCCAGCCAGCACGCCAGCAGCGCCAGCACGATCGCCAGCCCGACCAGGCCAAGGTCGGCCAGGGTCTGCACGAGAAAACCATGCGCGTGTTTGACTTCGAGCAGGGCCGTTCTGTAACGCAGGCTCGCCGTTTCATAGCCGTCCGCGCCGGCCCCGAGGGCGGGATGTGCTTCGAAGATCTCGATCGCCTGCTTCCAGTAGCGCGCCCGCACGCTGGCCACCGCCGTCAGGCGCCCGGGCGTGTTCGGCGGAGGCTTGGCGTTGGGGTTCGTCAGCGCGCTGACCGCGTGCGAGACGCTGCCCTCCAACCCGCGCTCGCTGTGTGCGAGCGCGCCCGCGAACGCGATCAGCGCCAGTGCGACCGCGGCCAGCAGCGCGAGGCCCATGCGATCGCGCGCCGCGCGGCCCGGCGCCCGCCGCCCGGTCGCAAAGCCGATCGCCACGCCGGCCAAGGTCAGCAGCACGATCATCACCACCAGGAGGGCTCCCAGCTCGTGGCCGGCCGTGGCGCGTTCGGCCAGCGGGATGTTGTCGGTGCTGAGGGCCGCCTTCGAGAAGTCCAAGCCGACGACCGCCGCTGCGCCCACGCCGCTCACGATCAGGATGGCCGCGCCGCGCAGCCTCAGCGGCACGATCGCGAACCACAGCGCCAGGCCGATCGCCAGCGCCGCCAGCGCGCCTCGCGAATAGGCGAGCATCAGGGTCACGAGCAGGACCCCCATCGCCGGGTAGGCCAGCGCTCGCAGCAGGGCGTGCCCGTCGCGCTTGGCGCCCAACCACATGCAGCAGATAGCGCCCATCGCGGCCGTCAGGCCGATCGCGTTCCAGTAGCCGTACGGTTCCTCCAGCCTTGCGTACGTGTTGGCGGTGGAGCTGGCCGGGACCAGGGTTCCCGGGAAGACCTTCGTGGCCAGCGCATAGCCGCACACCGCCACCGCCCCCAGCGCGAGGCCTCCCAGGATCGCCGGCCAGCGGTCGGGCGCCAGCCGCACCAGCGCGATCGCCGCCGCGAATACGCCGCTATAGGCGAGGAGCCTGTTCGCATCCTGCCAGCTGACGTCCGGCTGGACCGACCACACGACCGACAGGCCGCTGAGCGCCGTGAACGCGAGCAGGAGGCCTAGAGGCCACAGTCCGTACTTCGGTCCTTTGACGAGCGACCTTGCTGCGGGCGTCAGCACGATCGCGCCCGCCACGATCGCGCCCGAACCCAGCGTCAGCACGATCTCCGTCGTCGTCGTCGATTCGAGGTTCAGGCCGCCATGGGCCAGGAACGTGACCAGGCAGGCGGCGCCGGCGACGAGCAGCGTCGGCCACCACATGGCGTCCGCGCGCAGCAGCCTTCGGGCGATCATATTGTGGGGACGCTCACCGCTCGCGCCATGCGCGAATCCGATTGCGGGCACCGGCTCCGGTCGCCGCAGCCAGGCCGACGAGCAGGAAGACGACCGTCGCCAAGAGCGGCGTCGGCAGCGTGCTGAGCGCCGAGGCGATGTCGGCGTGCACGACGCCCGGGTGGATCGCCTGGCTGCCGACCTGCACGGGGGCGGCGCCGGCGCTGGGGGCGTGCGCGATCGCCTGCTGCTCGGCCGGGGACGGCGTCAGCGCCTGGGCGTTCGGGGCCGCCGGGCCGCTGGGGGCGGCGTGGCCGGTGGCCGCCGCCAGCTGTGCCTGTTGAATCAGCTGGGCGCAGTTCGAATACTCTTCGG